>NZ_CANPWG010000064.1 GCF_947581915.1 Candidatus Palauibacter scopulicola | reverse complement strand
GTCGCGACGAAGCTCGACGAAGCGTTCTTCCCGGCGGAGGCCGTCATCCTCGCCATCGGGCAGGAGACCGCCTTCCCCTGGATCGAGGACGATGCGGGGATCGAGTTCAACAAGTGGCGAGAAGCGGTCGTCGACCGCACGACGTTCATGTCGACGCGCGAGGGCGTCTTCTTCGGCGGCGACGCGGCGTGGGGTCCCGAGAACATCATCTGGGCGGCCGAGCACGGGCATCAGGCGGCGATCTCCATCCACGCCTACTGCAGCGGCGAGGACATCCGGAAGCGTCCACCCGAGCACATGAACCTCGTGAGCGCCAAGATGGGGCTCCACGAGTGGAGCTACTCGAACGACTACGAGTACGCGGCCCGGCGGAAGATGCGGCACGTCCGCCTCGAGGAGCGCCTCCAGAGCATCGAGACGGAAGTCGAGGAGGGGTTCGACCTCGAGCAAACGCTGACCGAGGTCGAGCGCTGCCTGAACTGCGACATTCAGACGCACTTCACGGGAAGCCTGTGCATCGAGTGCGACGCCTGCATCGACATCTGTCCCCTCAACTGCCTCACGATCACGCACAACGGGGAGGAAGCGGATCTCCGCACGCGGTTGCTCGCCCCCGCCGAGAACACCGAGCAGGACATCTACGTCTCCGAGCCGCTGCCGCAGACGGCCCGCGTCATGGTGAAGGACGAGGATCTCTGCATTCATTGCGGGCTGTGCGCGGAGCGCTGCCCCACGGCGGCCTGGGACATGCGGACGTTCGATCTGCTCAAGCCGTACGCGGGACAGGACGCGGACCATCCCTACTCCGGGATGGGAATCGAGGAGATGGCGCCGGGCGGCTTCGTTTCGGTGGCTCCCTGACGGAATGGCCGGCATGAAGATGGACCGCGTGAACGACTTCGCGCTCAAGATCGGCACCGTGAACGGCACCGGCTCCGCGAGCGCCAACGGGCTCATCATGCAGTCGATCTTCCGGATGGGGGTCCCGGTGTCCGGGAAGAACGTCTTCCCCTCGAACATTCAGGGTCTTCCCACCTGGTACGAGATCCGGGTGAACGGGTCGGGCCACGTCGCGCGCACGCCGGACTTCGACCTCATCGTGGCGATGAACCCGGAGACCTACGCGCAGGACATCGAGGAGCTCGTCCCCGGCGGCTGGCTCCTGTACGACTCGAGCTGGCCCATGGCGGACACGCTGCGGCGCGAGGAAGTGACCTTCCTCGGCGTCCCGCTGGCCGAGATGTGCGTGAAGAGCTTCGACGGCGGCCGCACGCGCATCCTGATGAAGAACATCGCCTACACCGGCGCCCTCGCCGCCCTCCTCGACATCGACATGGACGTGATCCGTGGACTGCTCGAGGAGACCTTCGGCGAGAGGAAGCGTCACCTGCTCGAGGCGAACTTCAAGGCGATCCGGCTCGGCTACGATTACGCGGCCGAGAACTTCGAGTGCCCGCTGCCGATCCGGCTCGAGCGGATGGATGCCACGCGCGATTCGATCCTGATCGACGGGAACACGGCGGCGGCGCTCGGCTGCGTCTACGCGGGCGCGACGGTCGCGGCCTGGTACCCGATCACGCCCTCGACCTCGCTCGTCGACGCCTTCACGGCCTACTGCCGGCGTCTGCGCGTCGAGGAGGAGACCGGGCGGAGCAGGGCGGCGATCCTGCAGGCGGAGGACGAACTCGCGGCGGCCGGCATCGCGATCGGTGCGGGGTGGGCAGGAGCCCGCGCCTTCACGGCGACGAGCGGGGCCGGGATCTCACTCATGACGGAGTTCATCGGGCTCGCCTACTACGCCGAAGTCCCCTGCGTGTTCTTCGACGTCGAGCGCGTCGGCCCGTCGACCGGCATGCCGACGCGCACCCAGCAGGGCGACATCCTCCTCTGCGCCTATGCCTCGCACGGGGATACGAAGCACCTCTGCCTCTACCCGAAGGACCCGGCGGAATGCTTCGAGTTCAGCGTGCAGGCCTTCGATCTGGCGGAGCGCTTCCAGACGCCCGTGTTCGTGCTCTCCGACCTCGACATCGGGATGAACGACTGGGTCGTGCCCCGCTTCCGGTGGGATGACGAATACAGGCCGGACCGCGGGAAGGTGCTCGACGCGGAGGCGCTCGCGGAGATCGAGACCTTCTACCGGTACCTGGACGTGGACGGGGACGGGATTCCGTATCGTACGATTCCCGGCGAGGACCCGAAGGGCGCCTACTTCACACGCGGCTCCGGCCACACGAAGTACGGAAAATACACGGAGGACGCGGACGAATACCAGGAGGTCATCGACCGCATCGCCGAGAAGATCGACAGCGCCGCGGCAGCCGTGCCTGCCCCCGAGATCCGGACGAGGCCGGGCGCTCGGTACGGACTGGTCACGCTGGGCGCGTGCGACGGCGCGGTGCGCGAGGCGATCGAGCGCATGGAGGCGGAGGACGGGCTCCGGCTCGACTACATGCGGATCCGCGGGTTTCCCTTCGCGCCCGAGGTCGGCGGCTTCATCGAGGCCCACGACCTCAACATCGTCATCGAACAGAACCGGGACGCGCAGTTGAAGTCGCTGCTCACGCTGGAGACGCCGGCCTCGAAGGAACGGCTGACCTCGGTCCTCCGCTACGGAGGGCTCCCGCTGAGCGCGCGCCACGTCATCGCGGGCGTGAAGGATCGGCTCGATCTCGCGGCGGAGACCGCCGAAGGAGTGGGTGCATGACGTACATCGCCAAGCCGCGTGTCTTCCACCCGAGTCTGGAGAAGAACGAACTGGGGCTCACGCGCCGCGACTACGAGGGCGTGATGTCCACGCTGTGCGCGGGTTGCGGCCACGATTCCGTCACCGCCGCGCTCATCGAGGCGGCGTGGGAACTCGCGATCCCGACGCACCGGGCCGCGAAGATGAGCGGGATCGGCTGCTCGTCGAAGACGACCGCCTACTTCATGTCCGAATCCCACGGCTTCAACAGCGTGCACGGGCGGATGCCGTCGGTCGCGAGCGGAGCGAACGCCGCGAACCGCGACCTCGTCTACATCGGCGTCTCCGGAGACGGGGACTCGCTCTCGATCGGGCTCGGGCAGCTCTGCCACGCGGTGCGGCGCAACCTCAACCTCCTCTACATCATCGAGAACAACGGGGTCTACGGCCTGACGAAGGGCCAGTTCTCCGCCTCGGCCGACATGGGCTCGAAGTCGAAGCGGGGCGTGCCGAACGAACAGCCCCCCATCGATCCCGCCCTGCTTGGCCTCTCGATCGGCGCGACCTTCGTGGCCCGGGGCTTCTCCGGCGACAAGCAGCAACTCGTCCCGATCATCAAGGCGGGGATCCGGCACCCGGGCCTGGCGCTGGTCGACGTCATCTCTCCGTGCGTGACCTTCAACGACCACGTGGGGTCGACGAAGAGCTACGCCTACACGCGCGAGCACTTCCGCGAGGCCGTGGAGGCCGCATTCGTGGCCCCGAAGGACTTCGTCCCCCCCGCGGATGAGATCACCGCCGACATCGGGTCCGCCGACGTGCGCGACGTCCGCATGCACGACGGCAGCGTGATCCGTTTCCGGCAGGTGGAGGGCGACTACGACGCGACCGACCGGGACGCCGTGTACGGCTACCTGCGGGAGCGCCAGAACGCGGGCGAGGTTCCGACCGGTCTCCTCTACGTGGACCCGGAGTCAAGGGACCTGCACGACGTGCTGGGGACGGTCGACCGGCCGCTGTGGAACCTCCCCTTCGAGGACTTGTGCCCGGGAGCCGAGGCGTTGGACGCCCTGATGGAGAACTACCGATAGCCGCCGAGGAGCGGGCGGCCCGCCTCGAGGCGGTGCAGCCCGTGCTTCCTTCGCGGGATGTCGCCGCGGCGATCGGTTTCTACGTCGGTCGGCTCGGCTTCGAACTCGCCTTCGCCGATTCGACTCGCGATCCAGGGTACGCCGGCGTGAGACGGGATGGGATCGAGTTGCACATCCAGTGGCACGACGAGGAGGAGTGGTCCCGCGTGGAGCGGCCCATGCTTCGCTTCGTCGTGCCCGCGGTCGAGGAGCTGTTCGAGGAATACCGGGACCGGGGGATCTTCCACGAGCGCACGGCCCTGCGGCGGACCCCGTGGGGCACGCGCGAATTCGCCTTCTACGACCTCGACATGAACGGTCTCACCTTCTACCGCGGTCTCGCCGAGGGCGAGGCCCCGGACCTGCCCGAGGGCGAGGACCCCTCCGACTGACTGCGCCGCTGATCAACGGATAGGACCGTCACACCGCAACCGCCCGAGCAACGACGTGTTTTGACAGGTGCGCGCCGATCAGGGCGCCGACGACCGGTCCCCATACGTAGGGGAGCGAGAAAGACCCGATCCCGAGGGCGACCGCGGGGTTGAGCACTCCGTTCGATCCGTGCGCGGCCCAGGAGATTCCCACGACGAGCGTCGCGCCGATGACGGCGCCGGTCAGCCGGTCGGGGATGCGGCCCATGAAGACGGCCCCGATCGTGAAGGCGAGGAGCGCAGCCCCCAGCATCTCGGCCACACCGGTGCCGGCCGAGGCGTCCACGGGGAGCGGGACGGGAACGGCGAACAGGGCGTTGTCGAGGGCGAGGGCCAGTCCGGCCCCCGCGAACTGCGCCGCGATGAACGAGCCGGCGTCCTTCGCCCCGATCTTTCCGATCGACCAGATGGCGATCGTCACCGCCGGGTTGAGCAGGCAGCCCGAGACGGGCCCGAGCAGGTGAACCAGGACACCCAGCGTGAGTCCGGCCATCGCGGGCGCCGGGACGGGAAAACCGGGGTTGTTGACGGAGATCACGGCGGACAGCGCGAGCGCGAACGTGCCCACGAGTTCGGCGGCGACAGCCCTTGGTCTCATGCCTTCTCCCTGATTGCGCGGCACGGCGAGCCTCCGCCGGAGCGGACTTCGGCGGCGAGGCGTAAGATCAGCGACGCCAGCATACGACGATCCCGTCGACGGGGGCCACTGCTTCATCGAGGAGTTCAAATGACCTGGACCGCGCCCGAACACTGGCTTCGCATCGAGACGATCGACGCCCACACCGAGGGAGAGCCGCTGCGCGTCATCGTGGCGGGGTTCCCGGAGTTGGAGGGAGACACGGTCCTCGCGCGGCGTCGCGTCGCGCGGGCGGAACACGACGAACTCCGCCGCGCGCTGATGTGGGAGCCGCGAGGGCACGCGGACATGTACGGCTGCCTCGTGATGCCTCCCGTGCGGCCCGGATCGGACTTCTCCGTCCTGTTCATGCACAACGAGGGCTACTCGACGATGTGCGGCCACGGGATCATCGGCGTGGCGAAGATCGCCGTCGAAGCCGGCTGGATCGACGGGTCGGGGAGGGAGCGGCCCGTGGCGATCGACACGCCCGCCGGGCTCGTGCGCGCGACCGCCATCCTGGACGGCGAGCGGGTCCGGGAGGTCCGGTTCGTCAACGTGCCTTCCTTCGCGCCTGCGCTGGGCCGGGCTGTGGAGGTCGAGGGGCTGGGTAGCGTGTCGTACGACCTCGCCTTCGGTGGGGCGTTCTACGCCTACGTCGATGCGGACGCGCTCGGACTCTCCCTCACCCCCGGCGCCGCCGCCGATCTCATCGACGCGGGGCGCCGGATCACGCGGGCGGTGTCCTCGTCCGCCGGGGGCGACATCGCGCATCCGGACGATCCCGATCTCGGGTTTCTCTACGGCACCGTGTTCACGAGCGCGGCGGCCGACGCCGCACACCACTCGCGGCACGTTTGCATCTTCGCGGACGGGGAACTCGACCGAAGTCCGACGGGGACCGCCGTGAGCGGCCGCCTCGCCATCCTTCACGCGCGCGGGGCGTACTCCGGGGATGCGGAGATCATCGTCGAGAGCATCATCGGCGGCCGGTTCAGCGGCCGCGTCGTCGACACGACGTCGGTCGGCGGGCACGCGGCCGTCGTGCCCGAGGTCGGCGGCCGGGCCTGGGTCACGGGCCGCCACGAGTTCCTCATCGATCCGGAGGATCCGTGGCGGGACGGCTTCCTCGTACGCTGAGGAACCGGTATCCGCCCATGAGCCGGTTCGCACTCCGGATCCGTCGGCCACAGGAGGCGAAATGCCGCATATCGAGACGGTAGCTCCCGAAGAAGCGGAGGGGCTCGTCGCCCGCGAGTACGAGAAGGCCGTCCGCCGCGCGGGTCGTGTCTTCAACGTGATCGGCATCCAGAGCCTGAACCCGCCCGTCATGCGCGCTTCGATCCAACTCTATGAGGCGTTGATGCTGGCGCCGGGACCGCTGGGGCGGGACGTGCGGGAGATGCTCGCGACCGTGACCTCGCGCGAACTGGACTGCTTCTACTGAACGGAGGCGCACGGAGAGGATCTCCGTCAGGCCACCGGGGACGCGGACCTGGCCCGCGCGGTCCGGAGCGACTATCGGACGGCGGGGCTCGACGCGAAGACGCGCCGGCTGATGGACTATGCCGTGGCGATCACGCGCGATCCGGCCTCTACGGCGCGGGGGGACATCGATGGGTTGCGGGAGGTCGGCTGGACCGACGCGCAGATTCTGACCGCGACGGAGGTCGTCGGCTTCTTCAACTACTACGTGCGCATGGTCGAGGCGCTCGGCGTCGAACCGGAGCCGGAAATGGAGCGGGATCCGGCCGTGTGGCCGGACCCCTGATCGCTAACCTCCGGATCGGCCGCGCGCACGTGTGGCGCCGCTCGACCGCGTGTTGCCGCCGGAGCGTCTGACGGCGCCACCGGATCGGGAGCTGCCGCCGGAACGTCTGACGGCGCCACCGGATCGGGAGCTGCCGCCGGAACGTCTGACGGCGCCGCCGGATCGGGACCCGCCGCTGGAACGGCTGACGGTGCCGCTCGACCTCGACGGGCCGGGCGGGCGCACCGCCGGCCGCGATGGACGGGGGGCGTTTTGCCGGGTCACGGGTCTCGGCGTGGACGGCGGACGGCGAAGAACGGGCCGGGAGGGCCTCGCCGTCGTGGGTCGCGCCGCCGGCCGCGCCGGAGCGGAGCGCGCGGTGGGCCTGGCAGGATTCGACCGTGCCGTCGGCCGCGTCGTCGTGCCGCCCGTCCGCCGAACGGCTGGCGACTCCCGTGCCGTCCGCGGACGGACGATCCGACGAACGCCATCGTCGCCCGTCCGCGGGGGCGCGCGCTGGACGCCGCCGGAGCCCGCTCGCGTCGTGGGTCGCACGGCCGGTCGCCTCGGGGCGTCGGGCACCTCCCGCGCCGTGGGCCGCCGGATCACCGGGCGGGTGCCGGTTCCGGCCGCAGGCGGCGTCGCGCGCTGCACGCCGATCCGCTGCGTGGCCCGCTGTACGCCGGCCCGCTCCAGCCGCAACGTGCCGGCCTCCGGCGATCGCGTGGTCACGCGGACAGGCGGTGTGCCCGCCGTCCGCGAAGTGCCGCTCGGCGCCCCGGCGGTCGCATCGCGCGGGCGCGCCGTCCGGCCATCGCGCCCTCGCAGCACGACGCGTTCGACCTCCCGCGGCAGACCCGCGCCGCGGTCGATGAAGCCGTTCGCATCGACGGCCGTCCTCCCGTCACGCTCGACCGCGCGCCGCAGGCTCGCCAGGGTCTGGGCCGGTCGCCGCCGCGCCTCGCGCCCGAGCAGGCGGGAGTCGGTCAGCAGCACGCCGCGCTCGACCGCCTTCCGCCCGCGACCGAAGTCCGAACCGCCGATCGAGTAGAAGTGCTGGCGCCGGTGTCCGAGGCGGCCGTGTGGCAGGAACGTCCAGTGCCGATAGCGACCGAAGCCGCCCCCGATGTGCCCGTAGACCCCGAAGTGGAAGCCCCAGCTGCTCCCGTAATAGTTCCGGTAGTGGCGCCAGTAGTAGCCTGACGGAATCCAGCCCGCGTAGCTCGGACCCCAGTACCAGTACACGTGCGCGACCGCGAAATGCCGGCCCGGGAACCAGACCCAGCCCCATCCGGGATCGAGGTCCCAGTACCCGTAGTGGTAGGGCACCCAGCCCCATGGTTCGTACGAGACCCAGAACATCCCGCTGGGTGTGTGCCGCCAGCGCCCGTGCCGGTACGGCGCCCAGCCTGTGGACACGCGCGGACGCCAGGCGACCCCCGCGCCCGCCTGCACCCACGATCCGTGACTCTCAAGCGAAGACGCGGCGTAGTGGAGATCCGGATCCACATGCGCGGTATACTCCCCGCGTGCGTAGTCGCCGAGCCCCTGACCCCACGCCTCCAGACGATCAAGCCCGGGGGCCGCCGCGAAGCGGAGCCGGTCGCCTCGCGCGCCTTCGACGACGAGGCTCTCTCCGCGCCGAACCTCGGCGAGTTCCGTCTCTGTCGTGACTTCCGCCAGCCCTTCGCGCACGACGACCTCGCTGCGGCGCTCGCCATCAACGACGATCAGGAAGGAACCGGCTCCCCTGGGCCGGATTGTCGCGTTCGGCGTGACGACGGAGGGCCACTCGGAGCCCGGCGGATTCCCGGCCACCACGAGTTGGAGCGACCCGCGCGCGAGTTCGACGATGGTTGCGGGGTCGCTCGTATCCGCGGAGTTGGCGAGCGCGCGGAAGAGAAGTTCCGCCTGGTTCCCGATCCGGACGACGTTACCGTCGGCGAGCACGATTTCGACGCGCGACTCACCGGAGACGAAGATCCGGTCGCCGGCGAGGACGGGCTCGTTCACCGCGAGCTGGACTCGCTCACGGGTGTCTCCCTGAATGAGCGTCGCGGACCCGTCGAGCGCGCGCAGGTATCCGTAGCTGCCGTCGATCCCGCTCTGCGCGATCGCGGCGTCGTAGTCGATCGGGGTCTCCGCCTCCTGGGCGGAGACCGGGGGCGCGGCGAACGAGAGGCCCCACGCCACCCCGACCGCCCACACCCGCCGCCGGCCCCGCAACCGCCGGGGCGCTCCGGAGTTTCCTGCCGCCTTTGCGAACCGCATCCCAAGCTCCCGTGTCTTCCGATCCCCGCCCCGCGCGGCCGGTTCACCGCCGGGACTGTCTTCAGAGACTAGACGGTCCGCGGGCGAAGTCCGTCACCGGCGGCCACGGACGGCGGGTGCGGTCACCACGCTCAGGGGAGGTCGTCGATCCACTCGGCGATGAAGATGTTCGTGTTGCCCAGGTGGGATCCGTGCCGGTTCGACCCGAACACGAGATAACGGCCGTCGGGGCTGAACATGGGGAAACTCTCGAAATCCCCGCTGAACGTCACCTGCTCCAGCCCCGTGCCGTCCAGGTTCACGAGGAAGAGGTCGAAATTGCGGCTGCGGGGATCGTCCTCGTGCAGGTTCGAAGCGAAGATCACCTTCTCGCCGCTCGGGTGGAAGAAGGGGGCGAAGTTCGCGGCCTCGTTGTCCGTGAGACGCACCCGGTTCGAGCCGTCCACATCCATCACGTATATGTCAAGCACGCCGGGCCGGACGAGACCGTCGGCCAGGAGCGCCTGGTAATCCGCGAGTTCCTCCTCGCTCTCCGGATACCTCGCACGGTAGACGATCTTCGTTCCGTCCGGAGAGAAGAAGGGCCCGCCATCGTAGCCCGGTTCGTTCGTGAGCTGCCGGACGTCGGAGCCGTCGGGATTCATCGTGTAGATGTCCAGGTCTCCGTCGCGCGTGGAGGTGAAGACGATCCGCGAGCCGTCCGGGGCGAGGGTCGCCTCCGCGTCGTAACCGGGACTGGAGAAGATCGGCTGGACGTCGGAACCGTCCGGGTTCGCCGTGTAGATGTCGAAGTCGTAGAGCGGCCACACGTACCCGCGCCGCATGTCCGGTGGCGGCGGACACTCCGGCGCCACGTGATGCGTGGAGCTGTATACGATCCGCGAGTCGTCCGGGAAGAAGTAGGAGCAGGTGGTCCGGCCCAGGCCCGTCGAGACGAGAGTCGGCTCACCGCCCTCGACGCCGATGGTGAAGATCTGGTCGCACTCGTACTCGCCCGCGTGGCGGCGCTGGAAGATCAGCCGCTGTCCGTCCGAAGAGTAGTATGCCTCGGCGTTCTCCCCCTCGAAGGTGAGTTGAGCCAGACTGGCGAAGCGTCGTTCTCCCGGGAGCGGATCGCGCATCACGGCGGCGCTCTCCGGGCCGTTCTCCACGCCGTTCTCATTGATCGCGGCATCGGTCTCCTCTCCGGCGTTACCGGCGCAGGCCGTCACGAGGAAGGTCGCCGCGAGCGAGATCGCGATGCAGGTCGGGGACGATACGGATCCGATTTGTGCTGACTTCAAGAGAGCCTCGGTTCTGCCGATTCGATGTTCCACGGCGCGCCCGCCGCCGCGGTGTTCTTCGGGCCCGGGTGGGCCGCGGGCTCACAGGGTACGATTCACGCGCTCGCGCGGCCAGTTCCGGCACGGCCAGGGCCGGCGAGTCCCGCTTTCACGGTTTCAGCGGCGATACGTTGTAAGGAGGAGCACAAAGGAGAGGAGAATGGAGAGGTGGAGCCGAGGCGGATGACCACAACGGCGGAGCCGGAACGACCGGTGCACGACTGGTCCGAGCGCTACGGTCCTGAATTGCGGCGCCACGTGGCCGCGATGGTGGGCAACGCGGACGAGGCCCGGGATATCGTGCAGGACCTGTGGGTGACGGCGCTCCGCGCGCGGCCCGAGGCGGGAGGCGCCGTGAACATCCGCGCGTGGCTGTATCGCGTCGCGACGCGGCGGGCGCTCGACCACCTGACCACGCGCCGCCGGCGCTCGGAGTTGCTCGCGGCCCACTCGGGCGCGCTGGAGCCGGGCACCCTCCCCGCGGCCGACGCCGCGCTGGGTCGGCTCTCGGAAGCCGCCGCGGCGCGCGTCCGGAGGTGTGTCGCGGCACTCCCCCGGCGGCAGCGGGACGCCGTCTGGCTCCGCTGGATCGAGCAGTTGGACTACGCGACGATCGCCCGCCGGATGGGTGCCTCCCCCGAAGCCGCGAGAGCCAACGTCTACCAGGGGATGAAGAAGCTGCGCCGCGAACTCGCCGAGGTGTGGCGCGAGGAGGGTCCGATATGACTCGACGTTGCATGACCTGTCACGAAGAAGACGTACTCGCCTGGATCCTGGACGACCCGGATGCGGACGCGGCGCAGAAGCTCGCCGAACGCGTGGCGGCGTGCCCCGTTTGTCGGGAGCGCGCCGTGGAATACCGGATTCTGGATCTCGCCGCGCACGGCCTCCGGGACGGCCCTGTCATCCGCTGGCATCGCTTCGATTCGCCCTTCGGCGCCATGCGGGTCGCTGCGAGCCCCGCCGGGTTGGTCGCGCTCTCGTGGCAGGACAAGAACGACGATGCGTTCGTCGCCGGCCTCGAGGACCGGTACCCGTCGACACCCGTGGTGCGCGACACCGATCGACTCGGCCCCGCGGAAGCGCAACTGACGGAGTATTTCGGCCGTCGCCGCCCTCGTTTCGATCTCCTCGTCGATATCACGGAGCTGGGCGACTTCCAGCGCGCCGTGCTGGACGTCACCTCCGGACTCGAGTTCGGCGAGACGGTGACGTACACGGACATCGCCCGGCGCATCGGACGTCCGAAGGCATCGCGCGCGGTGGGCAACGCGCTCGGCCGCAACCCGATACCGATCATCGTGCCGTGCCACCGAGTCGTCCGCACCGACCGGACGCTGGGCGGATACACCGGCGGCCTCCGCTACAAGCGCGCCCTCCTCGACATCGAGGGCCGCACCGACCTCCTCGGCTCGGGGGCGATCCGACGAACGATCAACCTTCCACGGCGACAGTGAACCGCATGAGACTCCCCGGGAACATTAGCCAGGCCGTATCGTCGTCCAGGATGCGGCTGCTCCACGCCTCCCGGCGCTGCGGGTCGCGCCACAGCACGGTGGCCCGGCCATCCTCCTCGTAGGGCAGGAAGACCCCGTCCACCGGGTCGATCGCCGGGACGAGCCACACCCCCCGCTCGCCGGCCCGCATGTCCTTGAACCCCGGCGCGCTGACGCCGGGGCGCCCCTCGACAATCCGCTCCATCTCGGCGCGCGTCATCTCGACCAGCCAATCGGGTATCGCGATGCGGGAAATGCGAACGATCCTGGGCGGCGCGTACTCCAGCTCGATTCGCCACAGGGTCGTCCGTATCCCGTCGAGGAGGATCACCTCGCCCTCCCGTCCGACCGACATCACGACATGCTGGGCGCTTATTCGGTCTACCGGTCCAAACGCCAACTCCTGGGGAAGCGGAACTTCGTTCGGGATGTTCAGGGACCCGTCCGCCAACCCGTACGCCGCGAGAAGAAAACCCGGCTGTGCGCTGAGCCCGATGGCGCCGAGGACCTGGTCGACCCCGAATCCAACGGTCGTCGCTATCGCGGCTCCCGGAAGCCGTGCGGTCTGCGGCTCGCCGCCTCCGGAAGGAAACCGTACAATCGATGCCCGCCCGGGATCGCCTACCCATAACGCGCCATCGGGGGCGAACTGGACGCGCATCGGGGATCGAAGGACGTCGGGATCCCCCGGTCCCAAGGGCCCTCCCAAGGTCGCGAGATGCTCGCCGTCGGAGCGAAATAGTTGGATCCGTCCCGCCAAGCGATCCGCGATAGCGATCGTGTCTCCGAACAGGTCGAACCCGTCGGCCGATTCCAGGAAGACATCGTCCGCCATGATGCCGCCAGGGGGCAGTTCTCGCACCATCTCCTGCGCCACCACGTTGCTGCTCGAAGCAACATCGGGCCGCCGGCCGTCACCGCACGCCCAGGTCGTCCACGCCGCCACCGCGACGATGCTAGGCCACCGGCGAAGGACGGGCGCGCGTGCTCCCTCGACCTTACTCAACAGTTGTTCAACGTATTACAGGGGTCTGGAGCGGGACCCTGAATCCTGATCGTCGAAGCGCAACCGCTGCTGGTTGAAAAAATCTCCGTTCTACCGTCGTCCATCCTGTACCAGCAGGTACAAACCTCGCAGCTTACGAGGCCGAAGCTGTACGGCACCGGGACATCCGTACAAGCGCCGAATGTGCGGACGCCACTATCGGGGTTGTTGGGGCCGCCCGAAATGTACGGGGGACAGCCGCCGTCCTGGGCGGTCGCCGCTCCGTACACGCCTGATGCGGCCTTCGCTTCGATCGCAGGCCCGTCGCCGACCTTGTGCTCGTCCTCCTCCGCGTGGACATGTCCCGCCGGTACGAAAGGGGTCAGCATCGTGAGGAGGAGGCCTGCGGCCACGCCTCGGCGCAACCGCCTCGCACTCAAGGCGACGGAGCGGACCGCCAGTGCCGCAAGGGTTTCTCCGACTCGTGAAGCGCAGTGTGCGACGGAGGGGAAGAGCCTGAAGCTGGACATGCGTGCCTCCCGGGCCTGGGGTGGTCTTTGCCCGGGACTCGCTCCCGGGACTCGCTCCCGGGACTCGCGTAAGAACTTAGCGTCTGGACATGTACTTTGCAAGGTCTGCCATATACTTAGCGCGGTATCATTTGGGAATTGGGGGCGTCGCGCCGGCGGACTCCTCAACGAGCTGGATGAGGCGGCGGAGGCCGAGGCCTTCGGGACCGCCCACACGGACACGGAGCGTCCGGCGTCCGCTCTGACCGAGGGCTTCGAGATCCCCCCGGGCCTGGGCTCGGATCAACTGCCGGAAGGTGAATTCTGTTTCGGGGACGTGAACGTGTTCGCCGGCGTCGTCGACGAGTTGCAGGAAGACGCCGTTGTCCGCGCCGCCCTTGTGCAGTTGTCCGGTCGAATGCAGGAAGCGCGGGCCATGGCCCAGCGTGGTCGTCGCCCCGGTGGCTCCGGCGAGGGCCGAACGCAGCCTCCCGAGCAGCCCCTCCTCCTCCTCTCCACCCGCGAGGAACGCCTGCACGGCGATGTAGTCGGTCGGAGCCACCGCGGCCAGGAAGGCCTCGACCCGCTCGCGGATTCCATCTACGTCCGGGGGCACGGGCGTGCGGGGCGGGGCGTGTCCGAACTGCGGCAGCTCCCAGACGAGGTCGATCTCGTCCGCGTCGGAGAGCTGCGCGTCGTCCGCCGGCCCCGCGTCCGCAGGACCGCCATCAGAGCTGCCATCGCGTGCGCCTTCGCCTTCCATCGCCCGCCGCGCGAGGCGCTTGGCGAGTTGCACGTCCGGCTGGTTGAAGGGATGGATGCCGAGTGCGGCTCCGGCCATGGCTACGCCCACCTCCCAGACGAAGAAGAGCGCGCCGAGTTCCTCGGACCGTTCGAGCCGGATGCGGACCGTCGGGTGGCCGGCCGCCTCGAGTGCGTCGAGGAGACCCGGCGTCTCGTCGGCCTCTCCCCATTGCTCCGCTTCGCGCGCCGCATCCCCGTCGAGAACGAGGCCGACGAAGATCCGGTCCTCGCCGTACTCGTCCAGTCGCCGCGGGGGCTCGGCGACGACCGGGACGATGCCCCGGCCCTCCTTGCCGGTGCTCTCGGCGACCAGCTGCTCCGCCCAGTCCGGAAACGCCTCCCAGTCGGATGCCGCGAGGAAGGTGACCTTGTCGCGGCCCGCGAGCGCGAGTTCTCCCAACGCCGCCCCGAGGAGGAAGCCCGGGTTGTGCCGGGCTTCGTCCTTGCAGCTATCCGCGGCCTCGGCCGCCTCCGCGAGAAGCGCGGCGACATCGGCCCCGGCGAGCGCCGCCGGCGCGAGGCCGAACGGGCTCAGGGCAGAGAAGCGGCCCCCCACCTCGGGGGGCGCCTCGAACACGGCGTGAAACCCCCGCTCGCGGCCGAGTTCGGCGAGGGGAGAGCCGGGGTCGGTGATCGCGATGAAGTGCGCGCCGGGATCTTCCACGACTTCCGCGGTCCGCGACCAGAAGTGGCGGAAGAGCGAGAGTGTCTCGACGGTCGTGCCCGACTTGCTGGAGACGACGAAGATTGTGTTCGCCGGACGCAGCCAATCGAGGTCGCGGAGCGCTCCGGGGTGCGTGGTGTCGACGAGCGTGAGCGGCAGCCCCTCGCCCTGCATCGTACGCGCGATCACTTCGGGCGCGAGGCTCGATCCGCCCATGCCGAGCAGCACGAGATCGGTGAACCAGAAGGGCACGCCCGCGCGCAACGCCTCGAGCGCGCCGAGCGCGGCGGGAGACGTCCCCGGGAGGTCCAGCCAACCGAGCCGGTCGGCCAGCTCCGGCGTGTCCGGGTCCGCGCTCCACAGCGTCGGGTCCCGCCGCCAGAGCCGCGCCACCGCGTCCTCGGCGGCCCATTCCCGGAGCCGGCGCTCCACGCCCTCCGTGAGGGCGCCGGGGGAGAGATCGATCTCGATCATCGTCTCAGGCGTTTCAGGCGGCTCAGAAGAGCCCGACCACGCTCCCGTCCTCGACGATCCGGATCCCCTCCGCGGCGGGCACGCGCGGGAGCCCCGGCATCGTCATGACGGTGCCGGCTCTGGCCACGACGAAGCCCGCCCCCGCGGAGGGGCGCACGTCCTGAACCGTGATGCGGAAGCCGGTCGGCCGTCCGAGGCGCGCCGGGTCGTCGCTCAGGCTGTTCGGCGTCTTCGCGATGCAGACGGGCGTATCCCCGAGCCCGGCCGCCTCGAGTTGCCGGATGTCCTTCGAGGCGCGCGGCGCATAGTCCACCCCGTCCGCCCCGTACACCTTCCGCGCGATCGCCTCGATCTTGTCCCGGATCGAAGCCGCCGCATCGTATTTCGGCTCGAAGTCGGCCGCCCCCCCGTCCAGCGCCGCCAGCACGGCACGGGCCAGGTCCTCGCAGCCGGCACCCCCCAGCGCATGGCCATCGGAGCGGGCCCAGGGCGCGCCAAGCTCCTCGCACGCCTCGGCCACCGCCGCGATCTCCTCGTCGGAGTCCGTCGCGAACACGTTGATCGCCACCACCGGCTCGATGCCGAAGCCGCGGATGTTCTCCACGTGCGCGCCCAGGTTCGCGAGGCCGCCGCGGACGGCGTCGGGATCCGGCGTCGAGAGCGCCGTGCGGTCGCCCCCGCCGTGGAGCTTGAGGGCGCGGATCGTGGCCACGAGCACGGTGGCCTCGGGGTTCAGCCCGCCCGTCCGGCACTTGATGTCGAAGAACTTCTCGGCCCCGAGGTCTGAACCGAACCCCGCCTCCGTGATCACGACATCGCCGAAGGCGAGCCCCGCCCGCGTCGCCATGAGCGAATTGCAGCCGTGGGCGATGTTGGCGAACGGCCCGCCGTGGACGAAGGCCGGGGTCCCCTCGAGCGTCTGAACGAGATTCGGTCCGATCGCCTCCCGCAGCAGCAGGGTCATGGCGCCCGCCACATTCAGTTCGCGCGCCCGCACCGGCTCCCCGCCGTAGTCGTATCCGACGATGATGCTGCTCAGCCGCTCCTCCAGGTCCTCGAGGCTGGCGGCGAGGCAGAAGATCGCCATCACCTCGGACGCGGCCGTGATCATGAAGCCGTCCTCGCGCGGCACTCCATTGATCCGGCCCCCGAGCCCGACCACGATGTTCCGAAGCGCCCGGTCGTTCATGTCGACGGCGCGCCGCCAGGTGATCTGGCGCGGGTCGATCCCGAGCCGGTTCCCCTGCTGCAGGTGGTTGTCCAGGGCGGCCGAAAGGAGCGCGTGGGCGGACGTGATCGCGTGCAGGTCCCCCGTGAAGTGGAGGTTGATGTCCGCCATCGGGATCACCTGCGAATACCCTCCGCCGGCGGCGCCTCCCTTGACGCCGAACACCGGGCCGAGGCTCGGCTCGCGAATGCAGAGGACGGAGTTCGCCCCCACGCGGCGCAGGCCGTCGGCGAGCCCCACGGAGACGGTCGTCTTGCCCTCGCCCGCGGCCGTCGGAGTGATGCCGGTGACGAGGACGAGGCGGCCCGATCCGGGCTCACGCTCGAAGATGGACTCCGGGCCGACCTTCGCCTTGTAGTGACCGTAGGGCACGAGTTCGTCGAGCCCCAGTCCGATCTTCTCCCCGATCTCCCCGATGGGCCGGGGCGTCGCGGCCTCGGCGATCTGTACGTCCGTGAGCATCCGTGTCATCCCGATAAGGTTCGATGAAGTTGCCGAAGAGCCGTCCCCGGAAGGGATCCGGGGGGCCTCGGCGTTTTTCCGAGCGGAGACTCTACCGCCCGCGCCGCCCGCTGAAAACCGTACCGCGGACCGTGCCCGCCACGAGGGCCCTCATCACGCGGTGGCTGCGGACCCGCTCGGCACCCCCGGCTCTGCCGGCTCCTCCGGGCCCCGCCGGCGTAGTGCCAGGCCCACCGCGAGAACGGCCAGTGTCCCGACGACGTTGTACCACAGCCACGCGATCTCCGTGAAGCGCGACACCGCGAGCACGACCAGCATGGCGAAGATCAGCCCGTAGAAGGCACCCGCAGCGGTCGCCCGCTTCACCAGGAAGGCAAGGAGGAAGACGCCCAGGAGCGCGCCGTAGAAGATCGAGCCGACTTCATTGACCGCTTCGACGAGGGACCCCAACCGGCCCGCGTAGAGTGCGAACAGCACGGCGAATCCGCCCCACCCCAGCGTGGCGAGC
Source organism: Candidatus Palauibacter scopulicola (assembly GCF_947581915.1). Classification (NCBI taxonomy): domain Bacteria; kingdom Pseudomonadati; phylum Gemmatimonadota; class Gemmatimonadia; order Candidatus Palauibacterales; family Candidatus Palauibacteraceae; genus Candidatus Palauibacter; species Candidatus Palauibacter scopulicola. Next base: position 21,264 of record NZ_CANPWG010000064.1, on the reverse strand, counting down.
CGCGAGACGAGCAGGTAGTGGGCGTCCGTCCCCTCCGGTTTCACGTACCTACGATAGAAGTCGATCACGGTGGCGCTGGACAGGGCCGTGAGTTCGGAGTCCAGCGAAGACATCGCGGCCGCGAAGATGACGGCGATCAGCAGTCCCAGGATACCGGCGGGGACATAGGAAATGAGATAGGACGGGAAGACATAGTTCACATCGTTCGACGAAGACCCGCGCACCTCGGACACGAGCGATTTCGACGCCTCCCTCAACCGCGCCAGTTCGTCGTCGTACCCGGCGATCCGGCCCTGCAGCGCCGCAGGATCTTCGCCGGACCGGCGGGCTTCCAACACCGCGAGGGTGCTTTCCCGGCGCAATTCGTGGGTCCGTTCATGCTCGGCCTCCAGCGTGGCGAAGGCGCCGGCTCGGGGGCTTTCCCGGACCATGGTGGCCTCCGCCGAGTTGAAGACGAGCGGGGGACGCTCGAAGTGATAGAACACATAGAGGAGGACGCCGATGGCGAGGATGAAGACCTGCATCGGCACTTTGACGAAGGCGTTGAAGATGAGGGAAAGACGGCTCTGGCGAAGCGAACTCGCCGTGAGATAGCGCTGGACCTGGCTCTGGTCGGTCCCGAAGTAGCCCAGGGCGAGAAAGAGTCCTCCAATGAGCCCGGACCAGAGGGTGTAGCGATTCGTCGGGTCCCAGGAGAGGTCTATGCTGCGCCACATCTCGTGAATCCCGCCGATGTACGCCACGTCGCCGACACCCACTCCCTCCGGCAGCGTCGAGAACAGCACCGCGATCGCGATCCCGATGCCGGCGAACATGACGATCATCTGCAGCACGTCCGTCCAGATGACGGCCGTGATGCCTCCCATGATCGTATAGGCCACCGTGATCAGTCCCATGACGAGAATCGTCACGCGCTCGTCCCAGCCCATGATGACGGAGAGGACGATGGCCGGGGCGTAGAGGACGATCCCCGCCGAGAGTCCGCGCGACACGAGGAAGAGAAAACTCGTCAGCGAGCGGGTTCTGGGGTCGAAGCGGCGTTCGAGGTACTCGTAGGCGGTAAAGACCTTAGAGCGATAGAAGAAGGGGACGAAGACGACGCAGAGAATCACCATCGCGATCGGCTGGCCCAGGTAGAACTGGACGAACTCCATGCCGTCGTCAAAGGCCTGTCCGGTCGTGCCGATATACGTGATCGCGCTTGCCTGCGTCGCCATCACGGAGAGGCCGATGGCGCCCCAGCCAAGCCGGCGGTTGGCGAGGAAAAAGCCCTCAACGCCGCGGTTCTTCCGGCTCTGCCGCCAGGCGAACGCGACGACGCCGCCGAAATAGACCGCAAAGACGACCCAGTCGAGGCCGCTCACGGCACTCCGTCGGAGCCACTCATGGCGCTCCGAAGTCGAGCAGGCGCGTGGCGAGATAGAGGAGGAGGATGAGTCCGACGGTATAGATGATCACCGACACATACAGGGCGCGCCAGCTCCGGAAGAGGCCGATCCGGCCCTCCGTCTCGTCCCGGTGCTCCGTCACTGGGCCGCGATCTCGCGCCAGCGGCTCCCGTCGAGCGAGAGCAGGTTCGCCCACAGACGAAAGGCGCCCGGCACGCCCGCGCGCAGCTGTCGGAAGAAGGAAAGCGAGGTATGAATGTAGAGTCCGCGACCCACCGGAGCGGCGAGCAGGCTGCCACGACTGGGCGGTTCTCCCGTGTCGGCCATCTCCAGCGGCGCCTGGTATCTGTCGTCCCACGCATCGGGGAAATACAGCCCGCGCTCCTGGATCCAGCCTTCGAAGTCGGCCGGGCCGAGACGGTTCGGCTCGACGAGAACGGGCGCCCGCGGGTCGGCGAGCGTGACGGGCGCGTCCTCCTCGGTGACGCGGGGCGCGGGGCGGCCGATCGTGATCGGGTACGGTGCGTACGCCCCCTGGTTGAACTCGTAGCGGTTGTACTGGACGACGACCGTGCCTCCGCGCTCCGCCCACGCGAGCAGTTCCGCGTTGGCCGCGATGAGGTCCTCGCGGACCTCGTAGGCCCGAATCCCGAGCACGATCGTGTCGAACCGGTCGAGCCTGCCGGCCTCCCAGTCTCCCGGTTCGATGAGTTCGACGTCGAGCCCGAGCTGCCGGATGGATTCGGGTCCATCGTCGCCGGAACCCATCACGTATCCGATGCGCCGGTCCGCGACGCGAACGGGGAAGCGCACGATCCGCACGGCCGCGTCGCCGGTGAGGAGCCGCGGCTCGATGTGCGGATAGTCGATCATCGTGGCGTGCGCGGCGGGAACCTCGGCTCCGGCGATCCGGATCCGGGGCCGCGCGAAAAACTCCCCTTCCGCCTCTCCCTCCGGGGGCTCGACCGTGAAGCCGACCGTCTGAACCGCTCCCTCTCCAGCGAGTTCGAACGGCGTCATCTCTGGCGCCGCGCGCCATCCGGACGGCAGGTCGAGGCCGATCTCCCCGGCCGTCACCTCGCGGGCGAAACTCGAGATCCGGAAGGCGATGACACGTGGCTCCGGGCGGTTGCCGGGCCAGATCAGCGTAGGCGCCGTCGCCGCGACCGATATGCGCGGCGCCACCTGAAGGGGTCGCCAGCTTTCTCCCAGCGCGCCGTCCACCGCCCGATAACGGACCGGATCCTCGATCTCGATGCCGAACCGCTCACCCGCCGCAGCCACGACCGCGGCAACGCGGCCGTGAACGGGCGGCGGACGGAACGGGAGTGTGCGAAGGTCGGGGTCCAAGGGCCATTGGTACAGGTCGCCGTCCCGCGAATGTTCAAGGAACCACGGGGAAGCCGGCGGCGCGTCGGCGGGCACCGTGACGGCATAACGCCACAGCCCGAGTTCCCCCGGCTCGATCCGCGCCCGGGTCGACGGGTCGAGGACGACTTCCGGCTGACGGAAAAAGCGGGCGAACGGACCCGCATCATCAGGTTCCGTCTCGACGTCCGCGCCAATGCCCTCCACCGACCACCCGGGGGGGGCGTCGATGACCGGCGGGTCGAGTTCCAGGGCGGCGCCGGCGCCGCTGGACACGCGCGCCTCGACGAGTACGGTCTGTCCCGGGACCAGGACATCGTCCCGTGCCCGAAGTTCGACCCGCACTCCTGCCACCGCGAGGATCGCCCGCATCAGCAGGTGCGCGCGGCGGTCGAGTTCCCGCCGCAGCTCGCTCTCGCGGCCGGCCCGTGCGGCGGCGCGCAGCCGCTCCAGGCGCCGCAGCGCCTCGCCGAGGAAGGGCAGGACGGCCTCCGGTCCGGCTGCGTTGAGCGAGCTACCGGCGCGGCCGATCGCCTCCCGGTACGAACCGAGATCCGCCTGCGCGGTCTCACCGAGGTCGGCGGCCAGGCTTGCCAGCGTCGTGTCGATCCCCGCCAGCAGCGGCTCCATCGGAGAGCCGCCGACCCGTGACGACACGAGCGAGAGGCGCGTGGAGCGGGGACCGAGCGGCAGCGCCGTGCCGAAATCCTGCGAACGGTGCTGGCTGCGGCTGTCCATCGCGACCTGGTGGTGCGTGAGGCCGAACAGGGGATCGAGTGCGCCCGTCTCGATTTCGATCGCGGTGGCGCCCAGCTCGAAGAGGGGGCGGCGGTACAGTTTCAGCGGCGCCCACGGTGCCACACCCGCCGCGACCTGTTCCGGGAAGCGCGTCGCGTCTCCCGCGGCGTCGAAGGCCTCCCGCGTGAGAAGGCCGGACACCTGGTGGTGCCCGTGGCCGTCCCGCTCCGTCCCGCTCCACATCGAGATGAGGACGTGAGGACGGAAACGCCGGATCGTCCACACCAGATCGGAAAGCACGCGCTCGCGCGGCCACTTCGCGAAGGTCTCTTCCGCCGTCTTCGAGTAGCCGAAGTCGAACGCGCGACCGAAGAACTGCTGCGCCCCGTCGATCGTACGGGCAGCCAGCAGTTCGCCCGAACGGATGATGCCGAGTCCCGCGCCGAGTTCCGTGCCGATGAGGTTCTGGCCTCCCTCGCCCCGCGTGAACGAGAAGTAGGCGGCTTCCACGCCCCATCCGCGCGCGAGCGTGGTCAGCAGGGCGGTATCTTCGTCGTCAGGGTGCGCCGCCACGACGAGAACCCTCTTCACCCCATCGAGTTGCCGAAGGATGAGTCCCGCTTCGATCGCGCCGGGGAGGCGCGACCCCTGCGCGTGCGCGAACGCGGGGAGCAGGCACGACGCCAGGACGGCGACTGCGGCGGACATCGATCGAGGTTGCATGGGCGGGAAGCTATGCGCGCACGCTGGCCGCAGAAAGCCGGGGGTTCGTGCATCTATCGTCGGCCGACAGTTGACTCGCAGTGCGCCGCGGGAGATTATGATTCATTCCACGCCGCAAACACGCGCCGGTCGCATCTTTCGTCCGGCGCACCGCTCCGCAGGAGGAGGCATAATGAACGAGAACGTGATGGAGTTCATAGAGCTGGAGTTGACAAAGGACCCGGGGGTCTCGAACGCGACGCTCTTCGAAGGGGCGAAGCTCATAGACAGGACCATCGGGAAGCTGAATCCGAGGCAGTTCCACGCGAAGTATCCGCTGCAGGTCAAGCGTCGCCTGGCGGGGGCCGGTCCGGGGAGGGCGGTCCGGGCGTCGGCCAGGCCGAAAGCGGCGCAGCGACCGCGTGCCGCCAAGGGAGATGCGGATGCGGTGCGGGCGTACGTGGAGCGCGTGCTCAAGAGAAACCCCGGGGTCACGAACGCGGAGTTGTTTGCGGGCGCCTGCGAGATCGACGCTTCGATTGCCGACCTGTCGCCCCGACAGTTCCATGCAAAATACCCGCTCCAGGTGAAGCGCCGCCTGGCCGCCGCGGAGGCTCCGAAACCCGCTCCGAGGGTTCGTCGGACCTTCGTCCCGGCCGTGGCGGAGCCCGCGCCGGCTGCCGCGCCGGCTGCCGCGCCGGCGGCAGCAGCTGCGCCGGCTATGGGAGGCGGCGACGCGGCCGCGGTCCGCGGACTGCTTCTCAGCCTGGTCAGAGAGCTGGCCAACGCAGAGACGCAGGCCGAGACGATCGAGGTCATGGCGCGGCTGGACGGGTATGTGAGCGACGTCATGCAGGCGGCTCGAAGCTGAGCCCCGGCGACCGGCCGGCGCCGCGCCGGCGGTCCCCTTCGCCGCAGTCCCCGGGAGCCCGGCGTTCGCGCGTCGGGCTCTCGTGCGTTCTCTCCACAGTGGTCGCCGTGGCGGTGGCGATTCCGGCGCAGGGGCAGCTCAGGCGCGACGCCCTCGTGCAGCCGGTGGGAGACACGCGGTCCGGCGAGGCCCTGATCGGCGCCGGCGTCTCGCGTACGGCAAACGCCGACTTTCCGCTGGCCGGGCTCGGGGGCGACCTGACGGCCTTTCCCGAACTCCACGCCGCCTGGGCCGTCGGACCGCGGATCGTGTTCGAACTCAAGGGCGCGGCCCGGAAGACGCTCTCCATCGAGAGGCGCGATTCGGTCTCTTCCGTCGATCTCGATCCTTCTCTCGCCGGTGGGACCTCCCGCGACGTGGGCGACTTCGAACTTGCCGTGTCGTTCGCGCCGATCGGCCGAGCCACGGGGTTCTCGGCGGGAGGGCACCTGGGCGTGAAGCTCCCCAACTCCGACGAGACCCGGGGGATCGGGCTCAACACGACCGACATCACGATCGCGGCCCTCGTCTCGTGGGGCTCGGCGCGCTGGCGCGCCACGGGCTGGTTCGGCGTCGGCATCCTGGAGGCGCCCATCGATGTCTTCGAGCAGAACGACGCGTTCGCCTACGCATTCGAAGGGCAGTGGGACGCGACCCCGAACTGGCGGCTGTCCGTGGGTACGCGCGGGCGAGCGAGCACGAGAAGGGTGTCCCCGCTCGGCACCGGCGACCTCGGAGAAGTCCGCGCGACCGTGGAGTGGCGGCGCCGGCCGCTCGCCATCGACGTCGGGCTCGGGCACGGAACCACGCCGCTCAGCGGCGACTGGAACCTTCGCGCGGGCGTCGCCTGGACGCTTGCCGGGAACCGGCAGGCGGCTCATCCTCCGCCGACCGGAACCAGACGACATCATCCCAGGGAGGAAACGTCATGAGCGAAGCGAAGCCCCGGCACTTCCGCTGGGAGGAATTGCCGTGGGAGCGCGTGACCGGACAGTTGGGCCGGCGCATGGTGACGGGAGACCGGGCCATGATCGCGCAGGTCCTGCTCGAGGAGGGCGCGGTCGTTCCCACGCACTCGCACGAGAATGAGCAGTTCACGTACATCCTCGAGGGAGCGCTGCACTTCTGGCTGGGCGAAGACGGGCGCGAGGAAGTCGTCGTACGGGCGGGGGAGATCCTCCATATTCCCTCCCACGTCCCGCACAAGGCCATCGCGCTCGAAAAGACGCTGGATCTCGACATTTTCTGTCCTCCCCGTACCGACTGGCTCGATGGGACGGACGCCTACTTTCACGACACGGACGACTGATGGACCTCGGGATCACCGGCCGCGTCGCACTCGTAGCCGCCTCGTCGAAGGGGCTCGGCCGGGCCGTGGCCGAAGAACTGGCGGCGGAAGGGGCGCACGTGCTGATGTGCGCCAGGGGCGAGACCGCGCTCGCGGAAGCCGTGGCCTCCGCTGACGCGCGCGGGCCCGGCGACGTCGTCGGGATCCCGGCCGATCTGTCGGATCCCCAGGCCGTGGCCGGCCTCGTCGACGCGGCGATGTCCCGCTTCGGGCGCGTGGACATCCTCGTGAACAACGCGGGCGGACCCCCGGCGGGAAAGTTCGAGGACCACGACCGGGAGGCGTGGAAGGCGGCCGTCCGCCTCAATCTGGAGAGCGCTCTCGATCTCACCCGCGCCGTCCTGCCCGGCATGAAGGAGCGGGGCTGGGGGCGGATCCTGAACATCACGTCAGTTGCCGCGAAGGAACCCGAAGCTGACCTGATCCTCTCCAACAGCGTGCGGGCCGCTGTGACGGGCTTCGCGAAGACCCTCTCGAACGAGGTCGCCTCGTTCGGCGTCACCGTGAACAACGTGCTCCCGGGCTTCACGCGCACCGCGAGGCTCGACCAACTGGCCGCGGTGCGCGCCGAAGCCGGGGGGATCTCGACGGAGGAAGTGGAAGCGGGGTGGAACGCCGCGATCCCCGTCGGACGTCTCGGCGACCCACGCGAGTTCGCCGCGGTCGTGGCGTTCCTCGCCTCCGAGCGCGCCAGCTACGTGACGGGCGTGTCCATCGCCGTCGACGGGGGCCGCACGCGGGCCCTCCATTGACCCCCGCGGCCCGGCGGTCATCGGAACGGGACTCCGGCGCGGCGGCCGCTGCGGCGCTCGGCGCCGCCGGGGCCCTGTGCGGAGCGCTCTGGCTTTGGGTGGGCGCGCCGCCCCCGGGGATGCCGCCGCCGCAGGAGGCCCCTCCCTGCACGTCCGGCGCGGAGCAGGGGAGCGCGGCGAGCCCGGATCTGTACTGCATGTCGCTGTTCCCGACGCCCCGCGTCCCGGACGCGGCCGGCACGGTCGAGTTGCGCCGTCCTGCGGGGCCGTTCTCCGTCGGGGTGACGCCGGACGGACGCCTGCTGTACGACGCGGTGATCTCGACGGACCTTCCGCCCCCCTCCACGCTCGGGCCGTACGACCGTTACGTCGCCTGGGCGTCGACCCAGGTCCTCTGGCCGATCGAGCGGCTCGGGGAGGTTCCGGCGCGCGGACGCGCGGAGGTGGGGCAGGTCGGGTTCAACAAGTTCCTCATCCTGGTCACGGCGGAATCCGGAGCGGCCGGGGGGACGGGCGCGGAGCCATCAGGCCCCTACGTGCTGCGAGCCCAATCGCCTTCGAGCCGCATGCAGCCCGCCGACTTTCTCGAGTTCGCGCTGGGCGCTTCGCGGACGCCCCACGGCGAGATGGCGATGGACGACGCCTGGGGCGGCGTGCCGATGCCCGAAGGGGTCATGATGCTCCCGTCGCTCATGGAGCTGCGGCCGGACGTGCAGCCTTGGTTGCCGGGGGACGGATGGGAAGGCGAAGTCGTCGACGCCCGCCCCCGCGAGGTGATCGAACTCGCCGACGGCGACTCGCTCGCCCTCGACGCCGTCTACGTGCGCCGCCGCATTGGCGACCGAGAACTCCTCGGTTACGGCTTCAACGGACAGATCCCCGGTCCCCTCCTCTGGGTCCCCGAGGACGCGACCGTCACGATCGGCTTTACGAACCGCATCGACTGGCCGACCGCGATCCACTGGCACGGTCTGCGGCTCGACAACCGCTTCGACGGCGTCCCGGGCCTGACGCAGGAGGTCGTGGCCCCCGGCGAGAGCTTCCGCTACACGGTGCACTTCCCCGACCCCGGCCTCTACTGGTACCACCCGCACCACCGCGAGGAAGTTCAGCAGGATCTGGGACTGGCCGGCAACCTCATGGTCCGGTCCGAAGATCCCGACTATTTCAGCCCCGTCCACCGCGAGGAAGTCGTGATGCTCGACGACCTGCTCGTGGGCGAGCACGGGATCGTCCCCTTCGGTCTCGAGCGCGCCACCCACGCGCTGATGGGCCGCTTCGGCAACACCATGCTCGTGAACGGGAGACCCGACTACGCGCTGGACGTGGAGCGCGGCTCGGTCGTCCGCTTCTACTTCACCAACGCCTCCAATACGCGGACGTTCAACCTCTCCTTCGGCGGGGCGCCCATGAAGCTCGTGGGCGCCGACGTGGGCAACTTCGAACGGGAGGAATGGGTCGAGAGCGTGATCATCGCGCCGGCGGAGCGTTACATCGTGCACGTCGCCTTTCCCGAGAGCGGGAGCTACGCCCTTCTGAACCGGGTGCAGGGGATCGACCACATCGGCGGCAGCTTCTTCCCCGAACAGGACACGCTGGGCGTCGTTCGCGTCGGCGCGGCGGACGCGACGCCGGATCTGAGCGCGACCTTCGAGGTGCTGCGCGAGAACGAGCGCGCACGCGATGAGATCGCGCCCTACCGCCCCCTCTTCGATCGGCCGGTGGACCTCACGCTGGAACTCGACATGTCGACGCGCGGCCTCCCGCTCGTCGTCGAGCGCCTCATGCAGGTGGACTCGGCGTACTTCCACCCGGTCGAGTGGTCGGGAACGATGCCGATGATGAACCTGATCTCGACGCCGGAAAACGTATCGTGGACGCTGCGCGAGCCCTCCACCGGGCGCGAGAACGAGGCGATCCGGTGGACCTTCCGCGTGGGCGACGTGGTCAAGCTGCGGATCCGGAGCCGCCGCGAGACGCTGCACCAGATGCAGCATCCGATCCACATCCACGGCCAGCGCTTCCTCGTTCTCGCCACGAACGGGGTGGCGCACGACAACCTCGCCTGGAAGGACATGGTGGTCGTCCCCGTGGGCGGTTCGGTCGACCTCCTGCTCGAACTCTCGAACCCCGGCCAATGGATGCTGCACTGCCACATCGCCGAGCACCTGGAGGCGGGCATGCAGATGGTGTTCACGGTGGAGCCGTGACGCGGTACGTTTTTCGGGCCCTGAACGGCCCAACTCAGAGGAGTCTCCCATGAGAAAGTTCATCGCGGCCCCCGTCGCGCTCGCGGCCCTTATCGCTCCGGCTCACCTGCCCGCGCAGTCCGCGGCCGAACTCGGCGACGCGACCTCCGAGTTCGTCTCCATCGCCGGCCCGACGGTCGCCCTCACCGGCGTAAAGGTCATCGATGGCACCGGGTCCGGCGCCCGGACGAACCAGACCGTCGTGATCGAGGGAAACCGGATCGCCGCGGTGGGTCCGGCGGGCGCGGTGGAGATCCCGCCGGGCGCCGAGGTCCATGACCTGCCGGGACACACCGTGATTCCGGGGATGATCGGGCTCCACAACCACATGTTCTTCATGGGCGCCGGCGGCCGGATGGCTCAGGGAAACATCTCCTCCCCAAGACTCTATCTCGCGGCCGGGGTCACGACGATCCGCACGACGGGCAGCGTCTCGCCCTACGCGGACCTCAACGTCAAATCGAGCATCGATCGGGGTCTGGCGCCGGGACCGCGCATGCACGTCACGGCGCCGTACGTCACGGGGCCGAACCCGGCGCTGGGGGACATGGCGCAGGTGAACTCGCCCGAGGAAGCGCGCCGCTTCGTCCGCTACTGGGCGGGGGAGGGCGTCTCCTGGATCAAGGCGTACACGACGATCCGGCGTGCGGAACTCGCCGCCGTCATCGAGGAGGCACACGCGCAGGGTCTTCGGGTCACGGGGCACATCTGCTCGATCACCTTCCAGGAAGCCGTAGATATGGGGATGGACAACATCGAGCACGGCTTCGGGACGGCGACGGACTTCGATCCGCGCAAGCAGCCGGACGAGTGTCCGCCCAACTCGATGGTCACCGTGGGAGAGGAGGGGGATCCGACCGGTGAGATCGCCAGGGCGCTGATCCTCTCGATGGTCGAAAACGACGTCGGCATGACCTCGACGATGGCCGTGATCGAACCCATGACCAAAGGGCGCGCCGTGCTCGACGAGCGGACGCTCGAGGCGATGGCGCCCGAGGTGCGGGAGGATTATCTGGAGACCGTCGACGCGATCGAGGCGAACCCGGATTGGCCGATGACGGAGGCGCACCTCCAGAAGCACATGGCGTTCGAGCGCGGTTTCGTCGAGGCCGGGGGCGTGCTCGCGGCGGGCGTGGACCCGACGGGGATCGGGGGCGCCATCGCGGGCTTCGGAGACCAGCGCAACTACGAGCTTCTCGTCGAAGCGGGTTTCGACGCCTCCACCGTCGTCCGGATCGTGAGCGCCAACGGCGCCCGTATCATGGGTGTGGACGAGGAGCTTGGAACGATCGAGGCCGGAAAGCTCGCGGATCTCGTCGTGCTCGAGGGCGACCTCGAGTCGGACTCCGCGATCATCAGGAACGTGACCGTCGTGTTCAAGGACGGTGTGGGTTACGACTCGGAGAAGCTCATTGACTCCGTGAAGGGGATGGTGGGGATCAGGTGACCGGGGGACCCGTCGAGGGAGGAATGAAGATGTCCAGAGTGCTCGCCGCCTTCGCGGCCATCGCGACGGTGCTTGCCGACCCCGTGGCCGCGCAGAGCTACGGTCGGCTGTCCGAGGAAACCCGCGCCTATGTCGCCGTGCAGGGGCCGACCGTGGCGCTTGAACACGTTCGCGTGATCGACGGCACCGGCGGCCCGGTCCTCGAGGACCAGACCGTGTTGCTGCGCGACGGCCGGATCGCCGCCGTGGGCCCCGCCGCGTCCATCGACGTGCCGGAGGACGCGGATCGTCACGACCTGGGCGGCCACACGGTGATCCCCGGGATGGTCGGCATGCACGACCACCTCTTCTACACCGCCGTGGGGGGACGGCGCGTGCAGCTCGGCTACAGCGCGCCGCGGCTCTACCTCGGCTCCGGCGTGACGACGGTCCGCACGACCGGAAGCATCACTCCCTACGCGGACGTCCACCTGAGGGACGCGATCGACCGCGGCGATTCTCCAGGCCCCCGCATCCATATCACGGCGCCGTACATCACCGGCTCGATGGGCGCGCCGCACCAGGCCCGCGTGACCTCTCCCGAACAGGCGCGGCGCTTCGTCGAGTACTGGGCGGGAGAGGGGGCCACGTGGGTGAAGGCGTACACGTCGATCGGGAGCGCGGAACTGGCGGCGGCGATCGAGGAGGCGCACCGCCTGGGTCTGCGCGTCACCGGACACCTGTGCTCCGTGAGCTTCCAGGAGGCCGTCGCGCTCGGGATCGACAACCTCGAGCACGGGATGCTGACAGCGTCCGATTTCGTGCCGGAGAAGGAGCCGGACCGCTGTCCAGGCAACATCATGCAGCGGGCCGGCAGCTCTGACCCCACGGGGCCCATCGCGCAGGAGACGATCGAAGCGATGGTGGAGGCCGGCGTGGGGCTCACCGCCACGCTCTCGGTCTACGAGGCGTTCTTCCCCGACCGCGACGTCGTGGACGAGCGGACGCTGGAGCTGATGGCTCCGGACCTCCGGGAAGCCTACCTGGATGAGCGCGGGCGCATCCAGGAGATGGGACCCGATCCCGAGCACTTCCGGACCGAACTGCGCTTCGAGAAGGCGTTCGTCGACGCGGGTGGATTGCTCGCCTCGGGCGTCGATCCCACGGGCATCGGCGGCGCGCTCCCCGGCTTCGGGAACCAGCGGAACTTCGAGCTTCTGCTCGAGGCCGGACTCACGCCGGTGCAGGCCGTGCAGGTGGTGAGCGCCAACGGTGCGAAGATCCTCGGCGTCGATGACGAACTCGGCACCGTGGAGGCCGGGAAGATCGCCGACCTCATCGTCCTGAGCGGCGATCCCGCGAGCGATCCGAGTGCGATTCGCGCGGTCCGCTGGGTGTTCAAGGACGGCGTCGGCTACGATTCCCGGGAGCTGATTCAGGCGACGCGGGGTCTCGTCGGAGTCCGTTGAAGTCCGGGATCGATCCCGTGGCTCGCAGGTCGATCCGATGACGGATGGGGGCGCGTACCGTCCGGTGCCGCTGCCGACGTTCACGCGGCGGGGGGAAGAGGAGATGGTGCGTCGCGCGCGGGCCTTCCGCGACGAGATGCGACGACGCCGGACGGTCCGCGAGTATTCCGACGAGCCGGTTCCCGACGAGGTCATCGACGCCTGCATCGAGGCGGCGGGAACGGCCCCCAACGGCGCGAACCGGCAACCGTGGCACTTCGTCGTCGTGCGCGACGCCGAGGTTAAGCGCCGGATCCGGGTGGAAGCGGAGAAGGAGGAGCGAGACTTCTACGAGCATCGCGCGCCGGCCGCGTGGCTCGAGGCGCTCGCCCACCTCGGAACGGACGAGCACAAACCGTTCCTGGAGACGGCGCCCGTCCTCATCGCGATCTTCGCGGAGAGTTACGAAGTGCGCGGCGGGGAGAAGCTCAAGAACTACTACGTGACGGAGTCGGTCGGTATCGCCACCGGGATCCTCATCACGGCGCTCCATCACGCGGGACTCGCCACCCTCACGCACACGCCGAGCCCCATGGGCTTCCTGAACAGGGTGCTCGACCGCCCACCCAACGAGCGCCCCTTCTTGCTGCTCGTCGTGGGCTATCCTGCGGACGACGCGCTCGTCCCGGACATCACGAAGAAGCCGCTGGACCGCATCGCCTCCCGCCGCTAGCCGGCGCCGGAGGGCTGGCCGGCGCCGCCGGCCGGTCCGCCGTGTGCATCGAGGAACCGCTGAGCACGCCGGCGGGCCGCGCGAAGCGGCGAGGCTCCGGTGGCTTCCGCTTCCTCGAACATCTCTCGGAGTGACGACCCGATCTCGTCGACGCGGGCCCGGAGCCGCGTCTCGTCCCGCTCGCCCCCGTGGATGGCGGCGAACGCGACCGCCCCGCCGGCGTTGATGACGTAGTCGGGGGCGTAGAGGATCCCGCGCTCGCGCAGCCCTTCGGCGTCGGCCTCCGAGAGAAGCTGGTTGTTCGCGGAACCGGCGACGATCCCGCAGCGCAGGCGTGGGATCGTGTCCGGATTCAGGGTCGCCCCGACGGCGCAGGGGGCGTACACGTCCGCTTCCACATCCCAAATGTCGTCAGCGGGCACGACCGTCCCGCCGAAACGTGTCTGCGCCCGCCTCGCGGTGTCCTCGCGCAGATCCGTCACGTAGAGGTTCGCTCCGGCCTCGGCCAGAAGCCCGGCCAGCGGGAAGCCGACGCCGCCGAGTCCCTGGACGAGCACGGAGCGGGCTCCGAAGTCCGCCTCGCCGAATCGGTGCTCGAGTGCGGCCCGGATCCCTGCCAGCACGCCGCGCGCGGTGTACGGCCCCGGGTCGCCCGGCTTCCCGTCCACGATGCCGACGGCGTACCCCGAGATGGCGCCGATGCGGACCATGTCCTCCGGCGTCGTACCCATGTCGACGCCGGTCTGGAAGGCGCCGCGGAGCGAAACGAGACCCGTCGCGTATCGATCGACCAGGCCGGCGCGTGCATGGTCGCTCAGATCGTCGGGGACGGCGATGACCGCCTTGCCGCCGCCGAATCGAATGCCCACGCCGGCCCACTTCCAGGTCATGCCCTCGGAGAGGCGCATGGCATCGATGAGGCCGTCCACCGGCGCGGAATAGGAAGCCATCCGGGTGCCTCCGGCGGCCGGACCCAGCCGCGTATCGTGCAGCGCCACGAATATCCAGGCCCCGGTGGCGGAATCGAACGCGGTGACGACGGACTCGCCGTCCCACGCTTCCATGACATCGAGAAAACCGCGGGTCATATCCTCTCCGTATCCGACTCGTGGGCGATCGTGTGGCGCGGGCGCGGTGAGACTATCGCGCGCCGCCCGCCGGGGCGACATTGGAACACACGGGGCGCGATCGCGTATCGGTGCTAGCAGGCAGAAACGGCGGCGACCGACCGGGAGGCGATGGGATGACGACATTGTTCTTCGGAGACATGCTCCCCCCGTCGCCCGAAGCCGAAAAGCGCCGCGAACACGTCCTCGTCGGCACCGCCACCCCCCTCAAGCTCGATGTCCGGCCGATCGAGCACCACCTGACGCCCCGAGGCAGTATCTGCATCGGGACCTTTCACGAAGACCGGCCGATCGGGCGCTGCGCCATCCCCCGCGACAGCGTGAAGGACTTCCTCGAGATGGACCTCTTCGACCGGCCGGTTGCGCTCGCGCTGAATGTCCGGGAGGGTGGGCCCGGCATGGAGGGCAGCCTGCTCGCGCTCGTGCCGATGGACCGGGCGTCACGGGGCGGATCCGAGCAGGACGAGCCGTGGAGGGCCAGCGTACCGGGAGCGGCGTACGACGACGCGATCAAGTCTGGCGGCGATGATTCCCGGTCCACCCAACTGGTCGGGATCTTCCTCGGCGAGGTCGTGCGGTTCGAGGGCGATCGGCGGGAACCGGCGTCGATGCTGCGCGAGGCCGCCGACATGCTCGCGTGTGTGATCCGCGGGCAGGTGGACAGCGTCGGCGGCCGGGTGCTCGAAGACCTGACCGCACGCCCGGAGGGCTGAACGCGCCGAACGCGCGACATCCTGCCCCGCCGCGTGCCCCGCGGCACGGGACGTTCAGGCGAACGGCTCGCCGTTGAAGCAGACGTCCGTCCCCGGGCGACACCGGCACGATGTCTGCGGAGGCAGGGCCGGAGCGTCGCCGCCCAGCGCCATCAGCGCGAGGTCGGCCAGCACCTCGGCGAAGGCTCCGTCGTCGTGCGGCACGCCGACGCGGCGAAACTCGAGGCCGAGTGCGGCGGCGTGCCCGGCGAGGTCCACGTCCAGTTCCATCAACGTCTCGGACTGCTCGTGCATGAAGCTGATGGGGTCGACGAGGACTTTCTCGATGCCGCGGAGGCGCTCCAGCGCGGTCTCGATGTCCGGCGGAGTCCATTCGATTCGTCGGTTCGTGTGGTTCTGGTAGCCGAGCGTCCACCTCTCCACGCCCAGCGCGTGCGCCTGGGTCGCGCACCACTCCTCGACGTATTCCACGTAGCGGCTGCCCCCCTCGATGTACCGAAGCGGGGTGCCGTGGGCGCTGAACACGAGGCGGACGTCCCGGTCGGTCAGGCTCCAGCCGGCCTCCGCGGCCGCGCGGCGAATCGCGTCGGCGCGAAGGCGGGCGTAGCGGGGATGGCGATGCCACCCGGTCACGCCGCGCACCTCCGGGCGCCATCCGATTCGCTCGAGCGCTTCCTCGACTTCGTCCAGCGCCGCGACGGTGGTCGAAGGGCCGCAGAGCGGGTACACGGGTAGAGGAACGACGACCGCGGCCCCGGTCCCCCGCAGGCGGCCGAGCGCCTCCTCGATCGAAGGCTCGGTGAACTGCATCCCCACCGTCAGGTGCATTGGGTGGCCGCGGGCTCTCAGCGCCCGGTCGAGCGCCTGCGCCTGCGCCTCCGCCTGCGCGTGGAGCGGCGAGCCGCCGATCCTCTCATAGATCTCGAGCAGGCCGGGGGTCCGCCGCCGCGCGAGTTCGCGGCTCCGTGCACGGGCCGCCGCCGCGTCCATGTGCGGCTCCAGCCGCGCGTTGGCGAGGAAGATCCGCTCCAGGAAGCGTGCGACGGCGCTCGCGTCCGCTCCTGTCGGTTCGCCGAAGTTCAGAAGGAGGACGGCGGGTAGGGGGTCGCAGTTCGCCATCGCCCGAACCTATCGGTGCAGTCACCGGCTTGCCCGTGCCGGGGAGGTTCGGGACGTTGCCGCCTCCAGGTGCGGTGCCGCAGAAGCGCCTTGCCGTGCGAGGGTCCAGGCAGCCGGAAGGGGAAGGCATGCGGGTCGGAATCATCGGTGGAGGGATCACGGGACTGGCGCTCACACACGCTTTGGCGCGGCGTGGCGTCGACTCGATCCTGTTCGAGGGAGCGGATGACGTCGGGGGGGTGATCCGTACCAGGCGCGACGACGGCCGGGTCGTCGAACTCGGCCCCCAGCGGACGCGCCTCTCGCCTCCGGTGCGGCGGCTTGTCGATGAACTGGAGCTTCGAGCGGAGATTCTGGAGGCGCGGGCCGGGGCGCGCCTGTTCGTATGGGCCCGCGGCCGCCTGAGGGTCGTGCCACACCGGCCGCGCGGGCTCCTCACGGGGGATCTGCTCTCGCCCGCGGGGCGCGCCCGCGCCGCCCTCGAGCCTCTCACCGGAGGGGTTCGACCGCGCGAGTCCGTGGCCCGCTACTTTCGCCGCAAGGCCGGACGCGAGGCGTACCGCCGGCTCTTCGGTCCCCTCGTTTCCGCGACCTTCGGATCCGATCCGGAAACGATGCCGGCGGCGCGCGTGCTTCCCATGCTGCTCGGTCCGCTCGGCGTGAAGCGCAGCCTCCTCTCTGCGGCGAGGCGCTGGCAGCCGGCCGCGTCGCCCCCGGCATTCACCTTCCGGGCCGGCATGGCTACGCTGCCGCGCGCCATCGCGCGCCGGCACGCGGACCGGGTTCGGGTCGCGACACCGGTCCGCGAGTTGCGGCGCTCGGGCCATCGGTTCGAGATCGGCCACGGGGGCCCGCGCCCGGACTGCGACGTCGTGGACCATGTGGTGATCGCCACGCCGGCGCCCGCCGCGGCGGACCTTCTGAGGACCGTCGCGCCTGCCGCGGCCGACCGCCTCGCGGGGCTGCGGTATCACCGCGTCGCCGTAGTGCCGCTGCAGGTCGAGGGCGCGCCGGAAGGGTTCGGTTTCCAGGTCGCGCTGGGAGAACGGTGGCGTACGCGCGGCGTGACGTGGAACGCCTCGCTGTTCGGGCGCGACGGCCTCTGTACGGCCTATCTGGGCGGCGGTCTCGATCCCGATGTGGCGGCCTGGGACGCGGCCCGACTCGAGCGGACCGCGGCCAGCGAATACGAGGCGATCCATGGGGCGGCGGCAACGCCGATCCGTTCGGCCCGGCCGCGGCTCCCGGCGTATGACGGTTCGTGGGCGGCGCTGGACGGACTGGATCTTCCTCCCGGTATCACGCTGGCCGCCGGCTACACCGGACGGCTGGGCATATCGAGCCGTATCGCCGAAGCCGAGTCGGTGGCGGAGCGTCTCGCCGCGTGCCCATAGCGGGCTCCCGGCTGCCGGCGTTCCCGCGGGAACGCCCTCAGCGGTTCTCGTCCGGCGGATTCCAGCGGCGGACCTCGTCAACCACGGCGGCGATTACCTCCGGGTCGGAATCCGGGTGGAGACCGTGCCCGAGGTTGAAGATGTGGCCGGGACGCCCGCCCGCCCGCCGCAGCACATCGCGGGTCCCCGCGCGCGCCGCCGCCTCGCCCGCCAGGACGCAGGCCGGGTCGAGGTTCCCCTGGATCGCGCGCCCCGGACCGATGACGCCCCACGCCTCGTCGAGCGGCGTGCGCCAGTCGACGCCGATCGCATCGCCTCCCGCCTCGGCCACCGCGGCGTGCGTGGCGCCATAGTGCACGGTGGGGACCCCTTTCTCGCGGAGCCGCTCCAGCAGGCGTCGCGAGTAGGGAAGCACATGCGCCCGGTACGTGGGAGGATCGAGGACGCTGCACCACGAATCGAAGACCTGGATCGCGCCGGCGCCGGCCTCGTGTTGAGCGATGGCGAACTCCGCCAGGTGCTCGGCCCAGAACCCCGCGAGCCGGTCCCAGAGCGCCGGGGACCGCAGCATGAAGGCCCGCAATTGCGCGAGCCGGCTGTCGCGCGTGCCGCGAGTCAGGTACGAGCACAGGGTGAAGGGCGCCCCGACGAAGCCGATGATCGGGCGCGTC
This sequence comes from Candidatus Palauibacter scopulicola, assembly GCF_947581915.1. NCBI lineage: Bacteria > Pseudomonadati > Gemmatimonadota > Gemmatimonadia > Candidatus Palauibacterales > Candidatus Palauibacteraceae > Candidatus Palauibacter > Candidatus Palauibacter scopulicola. The sequence goes on along the minus strand of NZ_CANPWG010000064.1, from coordinate 3,178 downwards.
TTGTCCGCTGCGAGGAGGCGGATCGCCTCGAGCACGAAGGCGAGCCGCTCACGCGGCTCGAAGGCGCGCAGGCGTTCCACGTCGGCGAGGCCGCCCCAGGGGGGGAGGGGAACGGGCCCGACGCCGGCCCGCAATTCGATCTCGATCCCGGCGGCCTCGAACGGCGTCGACAGGTCCATGAAGAGGACGAGGGCGTCGACATCGAAGTAGTCGAGCGGGAGTCGCGTGACCCGGGCGGCCGCCTCCGGGTCGCGCACGAGTTCGAGGAACCCGCGCTCCCGGCGGAGTTCGCGATAGGCGGGGAGGGAGCGTCCCGCCTGCCGCATGAACCATACCGGCGTCCGCTCCACGGGTTGGCGCGCGAGCGCGCGCAGAAGGAGATCGTTCATGGCCCGCCGATGTTACCCCGTCGCCCGCCGGGCGCCAAACCGCACCGTTGGACCCGCGCGGGACCTGTCGTAGCTTGCAGTCCACGTGCGGCCACAACCTTGGATCTCTCACAGGGGAAGCGATCATGAACCGCAGAGTCCTTCGCGCGCTTCTTTTCGCCGCTGCCCTCGGGTTCCCGCATGTCGCGACCGCAGCCGCTCAGGAACCGGCCTTCGACATCCTGCTGCGAGGCGGCCGCGTCCTGGACGGCACGGGGAATCCCTGGTTCCGCTCCGATGTGGGAATCCGCGACGGGCGCATCGCCCGGGTCGGGGACCTGGCCGACGCCGCCGCCGACCGCGTGATCGAACTCGATGGCCGGTACGTCGTCCCCGGATTCATCGACATTCATTCGCACGCGGACCAGGGACTCGACGCCGAGGGAGACGCGGGTAGCGAGGGGGCGCGCCGCCGGGCCGCCCCCAACCTCGTGAGTCAGGGCATCACCACCGTCGTCATCAACCAGGACGGCGGCGGGCCGTGGCCGATCGCGGACCAGCGCGGCCGCCTCGAGTCCCGCGGGCACGGGCCCAACGCGGCGCTCATGGTCGGGCACAACACAATCCGGCGCATGGCGCTCGGCGACGACTTCATGCGCCCGTCGACCCCGGCCGAGGTGCAGCGCATGACGGAGATGGTGGAGCAGGGGATGGCCGAGGGCGCCTACGGCCTCAGCGCCGGGCTCGAGTACGTGCCGGGGATATGGAGCGAGACCTCCGAACTCTTCCCGCTCGTCGAGGCTGCGGGACGCGGCGGCGGAATCTACATCGTGCACGAACGCAGTTCCGGCATGACGCCGATGTGGTTCTGGCCGAGCCAGGACGACCCCGGCCCTCCGACCATGATCCAGACCATCCTCGAGGACATCGAAGTCGCGGAGCGCACCGGTGTGACGACCGTGGCGACCCACATCAAGGCGCGGGGTGCGGACTTCTGGGGCGCCGGGCGCGCCCTCGTGGACCTCATCGAACGGGCCCGCGCGCGCGGTGTCCCGATCTTCGCCGACCAGTACCCCTACAACACGACGGGGAGCGACGGGAACACCGTGCTCCTCCCCCGCTGGATCTTCCCCGGCGGCGGACCGGGCGCGCGTCCGGGCAGTGGGGAAGCGGTCGACTACGGCGCGGTGCTGAGGTATGCGCTCTCCGACCCCGAACGCGGTGAACGGGTCCGCCTCGATATCGCGCACGAGATCAGCCGCCGCGGCGGGCCCGAGAACCTCGTCATCATGGACCATCCCGACGAGACCCTGGTGGGCAGGACGGTGGCGGAACTGGCGGCCGAGTGGGATGCGTTCCCCGTCGACGTGGCGATCCGGCTGCAACTGGAGGGCGACCGTGCGAGACCCGGGGGCGCGCGCGTGCGCGGATTCTCCCTCTCGGAGATCGACGTCGAGGAGTTCTCGGCCCATCCGTGGCTCGTAACGGCCTCCGACGCCGGCATCGCCCTCCCGGGCGACGGACCGGTGCACGCGCGCTTCTACGGCACCTTCCCCCGCAAGATCAGGCGCTACGCGATGGATCTCGGCATCCTGTCCGCGGAGAGCGCGGTGCGCTCGATGACGAGTCTCCCGGCGCAGGTCATGGGGCTCCGCGACCGGGGTCTCATCCGGGAGGGACTCGTGGCGGATATTGCGGTGCTGGACATGGACGACGTTCAGGACAACGCGACCTTTTTCGAGCCGCACCAGTACCCATCGGGTGTGGACTACGTGCTGGTGGGCGGCACGTTCGTGGTCGACGACGGCGAGCTGACCTGGGCACTGCCCGGCGCCGTCCTCACGCCGGAGGCGGATGATGAGAGTTGAGCGGATGGCGCGCGCGGGCAGCGCCCTCGCCCTCGTTGCGCTAGTCGGACTCGGGTGCGCCCCGGACGACGACGCGTCCGCAGCGGCCGGCGGCGCGGCGGATCGCGACCTGGCCGCGAGCGGCGCCCCGGATGGCGTGCCCTCGGGGGCGAAGCCCGCGCCCGGCGACGTGTTTCGCAGCCTGGACGGCGGCGAGGCGACCTTCGATGACCTGCGCGGCAACGTGGTCGTCGCGAACCTGTGGGGCACCTGGTGCCTCCCGTGCCGCGACGAGTTGCCGGAACTCGTGGAGTTGGCCCGCATCTACGGCGGCCGGCCCGTCGTTGTCCTGGGACTCGCCGTCGACTCCGGCGATGTCGATGAGATTCGTGACTTCCTCGAGGAGTTCGGCGTCGAGTATCCCAACTGGACGATCGGGATGGATGACGCCGTCGCCACCTTCGGAGCCGTCGGGTTTCCGACCACGGTGATGGTGGATCCGGAGGGCTGGATCCGAAAGGAACTCCTCGGCCCTCAGACCGCCGCATCCCTGACCGCGGAGATCGAGGCACTCCTTCCCTAGCCCAGTTGCTGGCCCTCGTAGAGGCGGGCGTAGAGTCCGCAGCGATCCAGCAGCGCGTCGTGCGGGCCGCTGTCCACGAGCCGTCCCCGGTCGAGGACGAAGAGCCGGTGGGCGCGCCGCACCGTGCGCAGGCGGTGGGCGATGATGACGGTGGTCCGCCCGGCGGCGGCGAGCTGTAGCGCCTCCTCGACGAGCGCCTCGCTCTCGGCGTCCAGACCGCTCGTCGCCTCGTCCAGGATGAGGACCTCGGGCTCCTTCAGGAGGACGCGGGCGATCGCGATCCGCTGACGCTGCCCGCCGGAGAGCCGGACCCCGCGCTCGCCGACCCGCGTGTCGTAGCCGTCCGGAAGCCGCTCGATGAACTCGCGCGCGTGCGCCGC
>NZ_CANPWG010000063.1 GCF_947581915.1 Candidatus Palauibacter scopulicola | reverse complement strand
AACGACGAGCGGTGGCTCTACACGCACGCCTACAGCCGCGAGAACGAGCACGAGAAGCCGCAGGAGATCTCCACCGATCTCGGCAACGTGATCGTGATCGCGCAATCCATGGACCGGGAACTCCTGAGCACGGCGCCCTCCGCGCTCAGCGGCACCGCGACGGGCGCCACCTACTCGCGCGACACGATCGTGCTGCTCGCGATCGCGCAGTACATTGTGAATCTCGGCTACCGCGCCGTGGCCAGCATGAACGACTCGGCGCTGGTCATCCCGCTCGCCATCCGGGCCGGGCTGGGCGAGTACGGGCGCCACGGCCTCCTCATCACCCGCGAGTACGGTCCCCGGGTGCGGCTCGGCAAGGTGTTCACCGACATGCCGCTCGCGCACGACCGGCCCGTCCGCTTCGGCGTGAAGGAGACGTGCGACATCTGCCGCGCGTGCACGAAGGGCTGCCCCGCGGGGGCGATCGCCGGCGGCGAACCGTCCACGCTCGTCCACAACCGGTCGAACATCCAGGGCATCCGGAAGTGGACCACGGATGCCGAGAAGTGCTTCCGCTTCTGGGCCAACCAGAACACGGACTGCTCGATCTGTATCCGCGTCTGCCCCTACAACCGCGACTTTCGCGACCGGTGGAGCCGGGTGTGGCGCCGGCTGGCGGGCACGCGGCTGCGGCGGTTCGCCCTGTGGCTGGACCGCGTCGGCGGCCGCGGCGAGCGCCTCAAGCCGTCCCGCTGGTGGGCGGCGCCCGGGGGCGCCTGACCGAGCGCCGCAGCGCCCGGCGAAGCCCGACGAAGCGTCGCAGCCGGCGGACCGCCAGCGAGAGGCCGGTCCACACCATGAGCGCGGCTGCCAGCGAGAAGAGTCCCGCCAGCAGTTGGCCCGGCAGCCCCCAGTACTCCCCCGTGTGCGCGTAGCGGAGGAACTGCTGCGCGCGCCGTGTGGGCGTGTCGTCGGCGAAGGTCTCCCAGGCGCGCACGCTGCCGGTGGCGGCGTCCAGGGTGAGCCGGCCGGCCCTGTGCGGCTGGCCCGCGCGCCCTCCCCGCACCTCGACGCGAACCTCGGGGTCCGTGGGGCGCGGCATGTGCAGGATCAGCGTCCTCCACTCCGGGGCCCAAGCCTCGGCGGTTGCGAGCGCGGCGCGGAGGTCCGGGTCCGGGGCGCGACGGGCGTCCCCCGAAATCGCCGTCCCCTCGACTTCGTCCCCCTCGACTTCCTCCCTCTCGACTCCCGCTCCTTCGGACGCCGACTCAGCCGGCCATGCCCCGGCGGGTACCACGTTCCCCACCGTCGGATAGACCCGGTCTCCCACGGCCGGATACGACGTGGCGACCCCCGTCGCGGCGATCACGGCCAGCGGCAGCACGGACCAGATCCCGACCACCTGGTGCCAGTTGAAGTCGCGCTTGGCGCCCTTCGCCCCGCGACGTAGCAGGAGCGCCTGGGCGAGCGACCGCCGGGTGACGGGCCGCGGAATCCACAGGATCGGTCCGGTGAGCAGAAGAAAGAGGAAGGCCACGTTGACCGCCCCGGTCACCGCCCGCGCCCGGCGCACCGAGCCGCCCGACACGTTGAACCAGCGGTGCCAGTTGTGGGCGCCCTCGAAGAACCGCTCGAGTCCGCCGGGTCCCCTCGCCAGCACCCGCCCCGTGTACGGATCGACCAGGGCATGGAGGTCCTGTCCCTCGTGGACGCGCACGGGCGCGCGCGGATCCGAAGAATAGCTCAGCGACGTCGCCACGAGCCCCGCAGCCAGCGCGACCCCCTCCGGACGCAGGCGGTCCGCAGGCAGGCGGTCCGCGGCTTGCGGCACGGTCACGAAGTACCGTCGCTCCGCCAGCCCCGTCACCGTCTCCTCCAGCGACAGCACGGCCCCCGTCGCCGCCAGCATGAGGATGACCAACCCGGCCGCCACGGCCACCGTGAGGTGGAGCCAGAAGACGACGCTCCGGATCATCGCAACGCCCTCGCCGGGCCGCGCGGGGGCCGGCGCCCTATCCGCCCGGGTTCAGCGTCACGTAGCGCTCGAACCGCGCGACCTCGTTCTCGTCCACGTACTTCCCGATCTCGCGCCGGAACTGCTCCAGGTCGGTGTAGGGGCGGTACTCCTCGAACTCGTGCGCCATGCGTTCGCTCATCCCCGGCACCGCCATGATCTCGTCGCGGGTGGCGCTGTTCAGGTCGATCGGGACGTACACGTAGCGCGCGAGCCGCTCGACCTCGTCCTCGTCCACGTACTTCCCGATCTCCATCCGGAACTCGCCCATGTCCGCGTACGGGCGGTACTCCTCGAACTCGTGCGCCATCCGATCCCCCACGCCCGGGATCAGCAGGATCTCGTCATTCGTCACGTCGTTGAGGTTGATCGGCAGCCAGAGCGCGCCGTACGCCGCCACCGCCGCCTCGTCTCCGACCGCCTCCGCCAGCGCCGCATGCAGATCCGCCGCGCGCAAGTACGGCCGTCCGCCGACCACGGCCGCGGCCACCTGGGCCGTGATCCCCGGGACGGCGGCCAGTTCGTCTTCCGTCGCGAGGTTGGGGTTCAAGAGGGCGGCTGCGGCATCGGCGCCGGGGGCCTCCGCATCGCCCATGGCCTCGCCGGACTCCGCGGCGGCGGGCTCGGACTCGGCCGGTTCGCCGTCCCCGGCACAGCCGGCCGACAGCACCGGAATCATGACGAAGGCAAGAAGTGCGCTGCGACTGCGGAACATGCTTCCCCCATTTGCACGATTAGAATGAGATTCATTCTCAACTGGGGCCGAAGATCCATGAGCCCCGCGTCCAGGTCAAGGCACGACGGCGGCGAGAGGATGCTCACCGGCGTTCCCGCGGGAACGTGTCGCGCGTCGAGGTCCGTCGAAATCGGTCGAGATCGGTCGAAATGGGGCGAGATCGGCTGGAGGACCGCGTTGAGACTGCGTTGAGACATGGCCCGAATATTTACCGAAGATCGGGGTATGAAACCGGAGTTG
>NZ_CANPWG010000062.1 GCF_947581915.1 Candidatus Palauibacter scopulicola | reverse complement strand
GTGATACATCTAACAATACATCAACAACTTGCGAGTTTGCGGACGAGAACTAGCTCGCATCGCGCGTGGCGCTGGTTGCGCAGATGCCGCGTTAGCCACAATCGAGGACTTTCAAACGCTACTCACGCGTTCCTCTGCGCCAGCTGTCACCACGGGCATGGCTGCCGGACTACTTGCCGAACTCCTTGTCCTGAACAGGTTGCTTGATCGCTCGCCTTCCGCATGGAACGCGTGGCGGGGACCGGCCGGTGATCGTCACGACTTCCGTGCCGGAGATACTTCTCTTGAAGTCAAGGCCTCCCTTCGCTCCGGCGCTCCCACGATCACCATCCACGGCCTTCATCAACTCGAGGTGCCATCTGGTGGGACACTGCATCTCATCCGAGTGATCCTTGAGCCGGTAAGCGACGGAGTCCTGCGTGTTTCTGATGTCGTGGAGAGTGCAAGCTCGAAAGCCGACAAGCCCTCGAGACTGGCTGAGCTACTGGCCGCTTCGGGCTTCACCAATGCGAATGCTCAGGAGTGGGATCGGTATGCGTTCCGGCACGAATCCGAGAAGATCTACGAGATACGGACGGGATTCCCTCGACTCACACCAACGGTACTGAAGGACGCCTCCGCGATTCGAGGCGTTCAAGACGTCAGTTACAAGATCGACCTGTCAGCGGCGGAGCGGTTCATGTGCAACGCAGCGGTGTTTCACGAACTCGAATTGAAACTTTGCTCATGACGACCGCGCGCCTCACTGCGTATTCGGAACCGTATGGGTCGACGGGGAATATCGGGGAAAACCTTTACCGTCTGCTCGGTACTCACTCCTTGGATCCGTTGCAGACGGTCATACGGGAGGCGGTACAGAACATCGCGGACGCCGCAAAACTTGGAGTCGGACCGGAGATTGTCATCAGAGTGCGACGGCTAACTCCTGGACAACATGCGGTTCTAGCGTCCCAAGTCATCGGAGGCTCGCTGCAGGAAGCTCACTCGAACGAATTGCTCACTACCATGCGAGCCCGTCGGGAATTGGTGGTAATGGAGATCTGCGACTTCGGAACAGTCGGCCTTGGGGGGCCAACGCGCGCGGATCGCATTCCTGAAGGAGTCGAACGTACTGACTTCATAGACTTCCTTCGAAACATCGGCACGGCACGCGACACCCAGTTGGGTGGCGGTACATATGGCTTTGGTAAAATGGCATTCTTCGGCGCAAGCCGGTGCAAGACCATCATCGTGGATTCCCTGCCCCATGGGGCGGGACCGGAGGGTCGTCGCCTGATCGGCTGCCATTGTGGACCCTCCTTCGACGTGCCCGAGAACGGGATGCGCAAGCGCTTTACGGGCCGACACTGGTGGGGCATTCCTGATCCTGACGACGGGATCGTTGATCCAGCGACCGGGGCCGCCGCCTCGGCCTTGGGTTCGGCATTGGGCCTCCCGGAGCGAACTCCAAATCGGCCCGGAACGTCCGTGATGATCGTGGATTTTGATGCAGGGAACGAGGATCTTCATCGGCTCGGAAATCGGGTGGTGGACGGGCTGCTATGGAGCTTCTGGCCTCGTATGATGCGAGATGCTCCGGCGCACATGCGATTTACCTGCCGCGTGGAGGTCGATGGCTCAGCGCTGCCAATCCCATATCCAGAGGATTTTGAGCCGCTTACGCTGTTCGCGAAGGCCATGCGAGCAGTACGAAGTGGGATCGGGAACGAAGTGAACAAGATTGCTTCCCAGAGACCGAAGAGGGAACTGGGTACACTGGCGATCGAACGCGGCTTGCGGACACGGAGGCGCCCCGTGGTGGCTGACGAGTCTTTGTTCCCCGAGCCGTCCCGACATATCGCACTCATGCGACCCATCGAGTTGGTCGTAAAATACCTTGAAGGAACGTCGCTGCCGGACGAAAGGCTCGAGTGGGCCGGCGTGTTCGTGACCAGTCGCGAGGAGGAGGTTGAGAGTGCCTTTGCTGAATCCGAACCACCCTCGCACGATGACTGGAAGCCCAACAGCCTCCCGCATGGCAATACCAAGCGATACGTGAATATCGCTCTCAAGCAACTGAAGCGAACCGCGTTGGACATGGGATTGACAAGAACCGGACAACCACCGGCTACGGAGGCGGGACCGCCTCTCGCGCGTGTCGCACGTCAGCTTGGGGCGATGCTCGAAGACGACGGCGCGGTGCAGGAGAGGCGGCGGCCGGGGGGTGGTGGAGCACGCCCTGCCCGCGCCAAGGCGACCCCTCCCCTTTTCGAGAAACTGGAGCCTGTGCGGTCAGGACGTGTGGCTGTGTTTTCCACCGAGGTCAGCCAAGATGCTCAACGTACCGGCCTAGCGCTTACGGCGCGCGCAGCCGTAGCGGTCGAAGGCGCCCGCAGGCTTCGCGCGGACGACGATGTGGAGCAACCTGCTGTCGTTTCAATTCGTGCCGTGGACGGGAGTCTTTGCGGGCGCGGCGAAAACCTGGACCTAGCAGGAGCTGAAGGATCATTCGAGATACGCGTTCTCATACCCGAGGGCTGCGCGGTCACGGTCGAGGCCAAGGTGCTAACGAGGCTTGACCGATGAACCAACGCATTGCCTTCCCCTTCTTGACTCTGTCAGAAGCCGCCGTCATGGCAGATCCTTGGACCTTCTCGCTCAGCGATACCAACTGGATGACGCTCGGCCACTTCCTTCCGGATCTCGACTCGGCAAGCAAACTTCGGATCCGCCGGAACGTGACCCTAGACCCGCTCCAAGTGGCGGACGATCTCAGTATCCCCCTCGAATCCCTTCGTTTAGCCGTTGGGGTCCGCGTCGGTACGGGCCCCGGGCGCCTGCCGAGGCTGATCGTGTGGCGCGAGCATCGCGAGTTGGCAGAGGAGACGTGGGAGACCGAGTTCGAGATTGGCTTGTCCGGCCATCAGTTGTCGCTCGTCCTCGACATTCAGACAGAGGTCAGCCTCGCAAAGGCACCCGAGAACCCAGGGCCACTGTCACCGCGGCTGCCGGCAAGTCGCCTCTGGTCGGACTCTGTGCGAGCGCTGATCGAAGGAGAGGAACCCCGGTTCCCTATGGAGGTTGCCAACTTCAGAGATCTCCTGGGGAACGGCGCCGCAGCTGCGGCCCCTTGGTATCTGCATTGGTCGCCCCGAGATTGGAACCGTGATTTTCAAGGTGCCGCTAGACTCTACATTAACAGCGACCAATCCGACTTCATCAGCAGGATCGAAGACCAAGATGCGCCCACGCTTCAACTGCTTCTAGCGGAGATCATGGGGCAGATCTGCGAACGGCTCGTGAGCGACCCGGAAGCCAATGAGATCATATCCGAAGCGGCCCGCGGGTCCCTCGGGGCCCAAGCGGCGGCATGGTTGAATGGGATCTGGCCCAAGAAGGATGCGAGCTTCATGCGTTCCTTACTCGAGCAGCGGCCGGGGCTGTTTCGGGCTGCCGTCCTTGAGTTGGCCGAATTGCGGGAGGTTTAGATGGTCATGCTCCTTCCGCGGCTGCCCGGCCCGGCTGCAGACGTCTTGTTTGACCGATTCGTTGAGGGTGGGCCAACCAACTGGACGGGATTCGACCCTTACAATCTGCCATCGGCTGTCCGCTACGCTCCTACGGGAGGATCTCGAATGGACCCCGAGCAACTAGATGAAGTGCGAGAGGCCCTGTTGCAGATCGCCCGGACGAATGGACTAGGCGCTCACGCGGAGGGGCCTTCGTTCTCACGGTTCGACGCCGCGACGGGCGCGGCCATGGGTGAGATGCCATTGCTCGAAAGTGGCGAGGCGCTCAGAGATGATGTTTGGACTTTCATCGGGGTAACGCTGCTGCCCGATGTGGTGCACTGGCGATTCGGGGAGGCGCGGGAGAGGTATCTTGGCGGCGTGCGCAACACATTCCAGAGACTATGGTTGCGCGCCAAGGCTCTCGACAGGGGGGCTGAACATCCGCAACGGTGGGGACTGCTCGAGGAACTGACCGAGGATGCGCTCGTCCAGATAACCGAACGGCCGAGCATCGGCGGCGATCCAACGCTGGCGAGAGCAGTGGCTGAAGCTTGGCTCCGTGCCCGGAACCATCACGGAAGGAGGGCGATGGAGTCCATCATGAGGCGGGCTATACTGCGCGTCAGGATCTGGAACGAGATCCGGAGTCTTGCCGATCTTCCGTCGGATCTGCTGGCGCCAACGCTCGATGAGGCGTTCGGTCTTCCCGCTAGAGATGAGCAGAACCGCAAGTCCCGAGCAGGATTGCACAGAGGGCAAACCGAGGGAGCGTCGCTCCCGTCCGATCCTGAGACAGACGAGCCTGATCGCCGGCCGACGAATCAAGCCACCGGTGAGCCTGTGGAGTCGAGCAATGCCATCCGGCGTGCTGCTTCGCGGATTGCCGACGTGGCGAAGCGACGCCGGCTGATATCCCCAAAATCCACGGCAGCTCTGACCGTGCTCATGGAAGGGCAGCGTGAGTTGACCCGGAGCGAGCGGAATGCGGTTTTGCACCTCCTGTGGAGGATGAGCGCTGCGGCGCTATTGCCAGAAGAGGTGGCGGTGGTGCTGCCGAAGGTGTCGGCATAAGGAGAACACGTTGCGTCCCGGACCGACGGTCGGATGTCAGCAGTGCGAGTTGATGAAGCTCAGACAGATAGCCGCGAGACCGCGACGCCACCATCCAGGCCGCGTCGGCCGGCGTTGTCCTCCGCTGGTCCGTGCGTCCTCGGATGATTGCGTGTTGACGGGGGGCCGTAGGTTCGGGACGGGTCGAGCACCGGGGCGGGAGCCCTCGCTCACTCACGAACCTTAACCGGAGTGTTTGCGACACCATGGGAACGGATCTGATCGCCGACCTCGTCCTGGCGGCAACGCTGATCGGCATTTGCGTCATCTTCTGCGGCCTGTCGCGCAACCAGCGCAGGGAACTGCGCGCCGAAATCCGCGGGGCGGACGAGCGTCTGGGCAACCGCATCGACGCCGTCCGCGCCGAACTCGTGGAGACGCGCGTGGCCACGGCAGACCGGGTCGCCCGCGTCGAAGGGCACATGTTCGGAGTTCCGCGGCCCGACTCCGAGACCGATTCCGGCTGACGGGTTGCCCTTCTCCCACCCTCGGACTGACCTTCCCAAGCTGCGAATTCCCCGGCGGCGAGGCTTCAAGACCACGGCCAGAACTCACAAGGTGCGATCATGATCGATTTCGAGAGACTCCACGCGAACCCGTACGCCCGACGGGGCGTCCTCTCCCGCTTCCCCGCCCTTCTCCTCGCGGGGATGGCGGCGCTCGGCGCGCTCGGCACTCCCGGGGCGCTCGCCGCGCAGGAGGGCGAGGATGACGAGGACGACGCGCCCGAACTGAACGCCGGGTTCATCTCGGGCATCCGGTGGCGGAGCATCGGCCCCGCGCTGGCCTCCGGGCGGATCGCGGACATCGCGGTGGACCCGACGGACCGGAGCGTGTGGTACGTCGCGGCCTCCTCCGGGAACGTGTGGAAGACGACGAACGCGGGGACGACCTGGACGCCGATCTTCGACAACTACGGGTCCTACTCCATCGGCGCCATCGCGCTCGACCCCCACGATCACCTCACGCTCTGGGTGGGGACGGGGGAGAACAACGGGCAGCGCTCGGTGGGGTACGGGGACGGCGTCTACAAGTCGATCGACGGGGGGCGCTCGTTCCGCAACATGGGCCTCGAGACCTCCGAGCACATCGGGAAGATCCAGATCCACCCGGACGATTCGGATGTGGTCTTCGTGGCGGCGCAGGGGCCGCTGTGGAACGCGGGCGGCGAGCGCGGGCTGTACCGCACGATGGACGGGGGCGAGAGCTGGGAACCGGTGCTCGAGATCGACGAGCACACGGGCGTGAACGAGGTCTACTTCGACCCGCGGAACCCGGACGTGATGTACGCCACCTCGTGGCAGCGGCGGCGCCACCAGTGGACGATGATCGACGGCGGGCCGGGCTCGGGCATCCACAAGTCGACGGACGGCGGGAACACGTGGCGCGAGATCAACCGCGGCCTCCCCTCGGGGGACAAGGGGCGGATCGGGTTCGCGATCTCGCCGCAGAACCCGGACGTGCTGTACGCGATCGTGGAGGCGAGCGGCGACGCCGGCGGCACCTTCCGCTCGGAGAACATGGGGGAGAACTGGTCGCGCACCTCCCGCTACCAGTCGGGCGCGCCCATGTACTACCACGAACTGTACGCGGACCCGCACCGCTTCGACCGCATCTACTCGCTCGACACCTTCGTCGAGATGTCGGAGGACGGCGGGGAGACGTGGGAGCGCCTCCCCACGCAGGGCGTCCACGTGGACCATCACGCGATCGTGTTCGACCCGGACGACCCGGAGCACATCATCCTCGGCAACGACGGGGGTTTGTACGAGACATTCGACTTCGGGGAGAGCTGGCACTTCTTCTCCAACCTCCCCCTCACCCAGTTCTACAAGGTCGCGACCTCGAACGACGAGCCGTTCTACTACGTGTACGGGGGCACGCAGGACAACAACACGCTCGGCGGTCCCGCGCAGACGGCCGACAACGCGGGGATCCGGAACTCGGACTGGTACGTGACGCTGGGGGGCGACGGGTTCGACCCCGTCATCGATCCCGAGAACCCGGACATCATCTACTCGCAGCTCCAGAACGGCGTCCTGTCGCGCTTCGACCGGGTGTCGAAGGAACGGCTCGACATCCAGCCGCAGGAAGACGCGGACGGGCCGCCGCTGCGCTGGTACTGGGACGCGGCGCTCCACATGTCGCCGCACGACAACCACCGTCTCTACTACGGGGCCCAGGTCCTCTTCCAGTCGGACGACCAGGCCTCGACCTGGCGGCCGATTTCGGGCGACCTCACGCGCAACCTCGACCGCAACCAGCTCGAGGTGATGGGGCGGGTGTGGAGCGTGGACGCGGTGGGCAAGAACCGCTCGACGTCGGTGTTCGGGCACATCGTGGCGGTCTCCGAGTCGCCGTTCGTGGAGGGACTCATCTACGCGGGCACGGACGATGGGCTCGTGCAGGTGACGGAGGACGGGGGCGAGAACTGGCGCGCGGTGGAGAGCTTTCCGGGCGTGCCGGACACGAGCTTCGTGCACGACGTGGAGGCGTCGCTGCACGATCCGAACACCGTGTTCGCCGTCATCAACAACTTCAAGCGGGGCGACTTCCGGCCCTACGTTCTGAAGTCGACGGACCGCGGGGTGACGTGGACTTCGATCTCGGGGGACCTGCCGGAGAACGGACCCGCCTTCTCGATCGTGCAGGATCACGTGGAACCGAACCTGCTCTTCCTGGGGACGGAGTTCTCGGCCTTCACGTCGGTGAACGGCGGCGAGTCGTGGATGGAACTGGGGACGGGGCTGCCGACGATCCCGGTGCGCGAACTGGAGATCCAGAAGCGGGAGGATGACCTGGTGGCGGCGACCTTCGGGCGCTCGTTCTACGTGGTCGACGACTACACGCCGCTCCGGGAACTGGCGGCGCGGTCGGACGAGATCCTCGCCTCGGATGGGCACATCTTCGACGTGAAGGACGGGGAGATGTACCTGCGCTGGAGTCCCGGGGGGACGAGCGGGTCGAGCTTCTACACGGCGGACAACCCGGCGTTCGGGGTCACGTTCACCTACTACGTGGGCGAGACGCTGCGGACGCGGGAGGCGGCGCGGCAGGCGGAGGAGCGGCGGTTGCAGCGGCAGGGGGAGGACACGCCCTACCCGACGTGGGAGGAGCTGGAGGCGGAGGACCGGGAGGAGGCGCCGAGGGTGTTCCTGACGATCCGGGATGCGGACGGGAGCGTGGTGAACACGGTGAACGGCTCGGCCTCGCGGGGCATGCGCCGGGCGACGTGGAACTACCGGTACCCCGGCTACAACCCGGTCACGGGGGGCGGCGGTGGCGGCTTTGGCGGGTTCGGGGGCGGGGGCGGCAACGGGCCCATGGCGCTGCCCGGGAGCTACACGGTGTCGCTCTCGCGGCGCGTGGACGGCGAGGTGACCGAGCTGGCCGGGCCGGTGCCGTTCGAGATCGCGCCCATGGGGGGCTCGGCGATCCCGCTCCAGGACCGGGCGGCGGTGCTCGCCTTCCAGCGACAGACCGGGGAGCTGCTCCGCGCCGTCTCCGGGACGCAGCGTGTGGCGGGGGCCGCGATGGCCCGCATCTCGGCCATGAAGCAGGCCCTGGACCGCTGGCCGTCGGCCGACCCGGCCCTCCGGCAGGAGGCCCGCGCGCTGGAGCTGCGGCTCCTCGACCTGCAGGAGACGCTGAACGGCTCCCGCACGCGGGCCTCCCGCGCCGAGCCGGACATGCCGGGGATCGTGGCCCGCGTGAACCAGGTCGTGCGCGGCCACTGGAACGGCCTGCACGGCCCTACGCAGACGCACCGCGAGCAGTACCGGATCGCGAACGACGCCTTCACCGCGCTGTATCCGGACATGCGGCAGTTGATCGAGACGGACCTGCCGGCGCTCGAGGCGCGGCTGGAGGCGGCCGGCGTGCCGTGGACGACGGGCCGCGCGCTCCCGGACTGGCCGCCGAACGGGTAGGTGCCGGCTTTCACCCGCGGGGTCGGCTCCGGTAACCCGGCGGGCGTCCCCGCGTGAAGATCCTCTCGTACCTGTGGAAGACGATCGGGCCCCGGCGTGTGGGGCTCGTCGTCATGTGCGTGTACACCGCGTGGCTCGTCTTCTTCTACCGCTACCACTGGGTGGACGGGATCAACCTCCTCATCCACGAGGCCGGCCGCCTCATCTTCTCTCCGTTGGCCCGGGTCTCGGCCGGCGGAGAAACGCTTGCCGTCCTGGCCGGGCCCGCACTTCAACTCGCCGTGCCCCTCTACATCACGTACCGGCTGTGGCGGCGGGGGGAGTCGACTCCGGCGGCGGTGAGCGCTCTGTGGTCGGCCGAGAGCCTGATGTACGCGGCGGAGTCCATGGCCGGCGCGAACCGCCTCGCCCTCCCCGTGATCGGCGATCACTCGAACAACTGGCGCCTTCTCCTGGACCGCGCCGGCGCCTTGGAGTCCGCCGAGCAGATCGCCCTCGCCCTCCACCTCCTCGCGTCAATCGCAGCGGTCGCCGCGACCTGGCGGGCGATCCGCCTCGAATCGAAGGCCACCACTTGACCTAGGTAGCTACCAGTAGCTACCTACAGTGACATGAGATCCGTAGGCATCAAGACACTGAACAGCAAGCTGAGCGAGTACGTACGTCTCGCCGAAGCAGGTGAGACCGTACTCGTCACGGACCGCGACCGGGTCGTCGCCGAGATCCGTCCGCCGCGTGCATCGCGGAGCCCTGTCCTCGCTGACGCCATGCTTGCCGATGCGGTGCGGAAGGGTTGGCTGACTCCTGCACTCTCTCCGGGCTCCGAGCCCCCCAGAGGCGGACCGCCGGTGGCTACACTTGCCGAGTTGCTGCGTGAACTCGACGACCTTCGCAGCGATCGGTGATCTACGTCGACACCTCGGTCGCCCTGGCCCACCTGCTCGCCGAAGATCGCCGGCCGCCCACCCCTTTCTGGACGGAAAACCTTGTCTCCAGCCGCCTCCTGGAGTACGAGATCTGGACAACTCTGCACGCGCGGAAGTTGGCGCCATCGCGATCGGAGGCTGCACACGCCGTGATCGCCCGAATCTCGCTGGTGGAGTTGGCACCGCCCGTGCTGGCCCGTGCGCTCGATGCATTCCCGGTTACCGTTCGGACACTGGATGGGCTTCACCTGGCGTCGCTGGAGTTTCTGCGGGGGCGTGGCCAAGCCGTTGAACTTGCCAGCTACGATCGCCGTATGGCGAGCGCAGCAGAAGCCATGGGTATCCCGATTCTGGACCTGCCATGAACCGGCGCACCCTTGCTGTTCTGCGGTGTGCCCACGGGCTCCTGGCATGGTCCCTTGGTGCGGCAGTCGCTGCGGTCGAACTCGGCGGGCAGGGGGTCGATCCGGCCGGGTACGACCGCTTGGTCGAGCCGCGGATCGTGGAGCGGGTGGACGAGCGGGTGCTGGAGGTGCGGGCCATCGGCGATCCGGACGACATCGGCAGCGCTGCGTTCGGGCTTCTCTTCCAACTCTACTTCTCGAGCGGAGCGGCAACCGGCTTCACACCCCCGGTCGCCCGCGCGCGCTGGCAGGACGGGCTCGACGAGATTCCGCGCGGCGAATGGGTCGGCCGCTACGCGCTACCTGTCCCCGAGGCCGTGGAGTCGCTGCCGGAGCACACGCCGCCGGACGGCGTGACCACCTCAATCACGACGTGGGAGTATGGAACGGTGGCCGAGATCCTCCACATCGGCCGCTACGACGCCGAGCAGCCGACGATCGAGCGCCTCAAGGCGTTCGTCGAGGCCGGGGGCTACGAGACGTTCGGCGGACACGAGGAGGAGTACATCGTCGGCCCGAGCATGGCCGGCCCCGGCAACCCCGACGAATACCGCACGATCCTCAGATACCGCATTCGCAAAGCGGATCTGGGCCGTGGTGGTGGGCCGTCCGGTCAGAGAGGTTTCTCGGGCCGAGAGGGATAGCGTGCCACGCCCCGCTGAGCGATACCGAAGGCGGCGGCGGCGAGCAACGTGAAGATGGCCAGCGTGACCACTCCAATGGCGATGGGGGCGTAGGGATGCTCCAGGAATGACCGGAGTGCGGCGCCGATGCCTTCGCGTTGCAGTAGGCCGAGCACCCGCGGGGCGACCCAACCCACAAGAACAACCATCGCTGCGATCGACCAAGTGATGAGTCTGGTCAGTTCGCAAGCCGCAGCGGCCGTCAGGCACCAAGCCGCAAGCGTGAGCAGCGCCCAGTACCCCAGCGCGATCTGAAACGGCGCCACCCCCACAAGCACCCCCCACTCGGCGGGCGGCTCGACCAGCATGAGCGTCACGCCGGTGGCGATCACGCCGGGCAACAACCCCGCGGCCGCCGCAAGGAAACGGGCCGCAACGAGATCGGATACGGTCACCGGAAGGGACAGCAGGAACTCCAGTGTCCCATCGAGCCTGTCTCGCATGACGGCGAAGGGCACCACCACAAGCAATCCCAGCGTCACTCCCATGACGACCGCCAGAACGTTCTCGTCGGTGGCCCGTCCGAAGATGTAGAACAGGACGAGACCTGCCGCCCCGGCAAGATACAGGCGCACCAACAGAGGCTTGGCGCGCTGGATTTCCACGCGGGTCAGGTCGCCGACATGCCGCAGATTCAATGGGCGTCCAGAAGATCGTAGAGGGCATCCGCCAGCGACGCGTGGTCGGCGCGCATGAGTCGCACCGAACGGTCGGCGATCATGGTTCCGTCGACGAGGACCAGCACGCGTTCGGCCAGCCATTCGACATCCTCGAGGATATGAGTCGAGAACAGCAGGACTCTCCCCGGGTCTTCGTCGAGGCTCTCGACGACGACATCCATGAGGCGCCGGCGCATTACCGGGTCAAGGCCGGCCGTCGGCTCGTCGAGGAGCAGGACGCGGGGTCGGCACGCCTCCGCCGACACGAACGCAACCTTCGCCTTGGTACCGCTCGAGAGAGTTCCCAGATTCGCGGCGTCGGAAATCTCCAGCCGCTCCGTCAATCGCGCCTCGTAGTCGCGATCCCAGTTGTCGTAGAAGCGCGCAAGCAGGTCGAAGTGCTGCCGAACCGTCATTCCGGCGAATCCGAGGAGTCTCTCCGGCATCACGCGAACGTGATTGCGCAAGCCGGGCAGGAGCGTGCGCGTATCGACGCCTCCGAACCGCATGTCGCCTTCGTACTCCGGCAGCAACCCCGAGAGCGCTCGCAGGATCGTGGTCTTCCCCGCCCCGTTCGGACCGACGAGGGCCACACGCTCCCCCGCGGTCAATTCGATGCTGAGCGGTTCAAGCTCGAACAACGGGTACTTGACCGAGAAGGAGCGCAGCTCGATGTCGGGGTCTCGCGTAACGATCATCTCTTATGAACCTGGCGTTCCTCCATCCATTGCTCCTCGAGTTGCCGGAAGGTCTTGGTGAGTTCCGAGCGCAGTCTGGCGAACTGCTCGCGGCGATCGGGGCGGCCCTGCAGCCGCAGGAAGACGGCGGTGTCCTCTCGCACCTCGCGGGCGAGTTCCACCCACAGCATCGCCACGAAGCCGCACGCGGGGGGCACCACGGCCGCCACCGCGGCGACCGTCCATCCCCCCACGAGATAGCCCAGCACGGGCCCCAGGATCCAGGCCGCACACGTCCCGGCCAGGAGCGTCCCCAGCTTGACCGTCGCGGTGACCTCGAGCTCGGGTTTCACGAGCCTGACGACGAAGCCGGGCAGCCGGACTATGGGTGCCCAGAGCAGGGATCCGGTCACCGCGAAGGGAAGCCCAAGCGCCAGGAGCGTTCCGCGCACGACGACGTATTTCGCGACCGGGAGGAAGCTGTAGCGGGGAGGCACGTCCCCTTCCCCGGCACGGAGCTCGTCGCTCAGCCGGGCATACCGCGCCACCTTTTCCACCAGGCGGCGGTGCTCCTCGGGGTGCGCCCGGCGGATCCATTCCAGGCCCCGCGCGAAACGCTGCAGGCGGGGGAAGCGCGTCCCCAGCGGCTCCCGGGTCCGCCACGGCACCCACCGCAATTCACGGACGTAGAGCTGCTCCGCCACCTCGACGAGAATCCGGTCTCGGGGGCGGCCGAAGTTCAGCGTCTCGCGGCGCACCCCCCGCTCGATCCGCTCGGTGAGCCTGCGCCCCGCGGCGACGGGATCCTCCCGGTACGCCTCCTTCAGGTCCGCGCACCCGAACGCCTTGCCGAACCGCACGGCGACCTCGGTTCTGGCCAACTCCTTGGCAGCATAGGTGATCCCCACGGGCGCGATCGACAGCCCGAGCCCCCAGTCGGCGCCCTCCTCCGCCTGCAGCGCGATCCGCGCGGTCCCCGTGCGGAACTCCGCCAGGCGCGCCTCGGAGTGGCTCTTGCCCTCGGGATAGATCTGGATGGCGCCGCCCCCGTGGAGCACGTCGACCGCCGACCGGAACATCTCCTCGTTGCGGTGCATTGCCTCGGGATCGTCCTCCCTGCGGTGGACCGGTATGCCGCCCAGCGCCCGCAGCATCGGACCCAGAAGGAACCGGTCGAAGAGCGGTGCGCGACCCAGCGGCCGCGTGATCCGGTCGCTGCACCGGAAGATCAGCATGGCATCGACAAGGCTGTTGGGATGGTTGGCCGCCACGATCAACGGACCGTCCGGGAGCGGAGGCCCATGCCGGTCCACGCGATAGAAGAGCGCGGCCGCGGTTCCGGTGATGCCGGCGATCAGCCTCGGTATCCGGTCCAGGTTTCCGCCTCCATCCCCCGTCGTGGGTCGAGTGCGGCGGCCTCTTCGCCTCCCGTCAGCGGCGGGCCGCGCGCAGGTAGCGTCGCCCGAGGCGAGCCATGCGCTCGTCGCCGAGTCCCTCCGCCTCGCCGATCAGATCCTCGATGTGCGGCGCCAGGGCGGGGTCGCCCCAGCCGTAGCCGGTCGCGGTCTCGGCGCTCTGCGTGTTGCCGATGTGGGCACCCTCGAGCAGGGCCCGCGCGGCGGCCGCGTCGAAGCGCGGCGACTCGCGCGGCGGGAGCGCGTAGCGCGGCTCGGGTTCGTGCGTCGCGTCTTCGTTGACGAAGGCTCGGGACATCGGGTGGGACTAGTGGACGACCGCTCCGGCCCGCGCCTGCACCGGGGCTGCACCGCCCGTGCTCTTGATGTAGGCGTAGGGGTCGTGCTCGAGCGCGCCCTCCGGGAGGAACTCCCACAACGGCCCGAGATCGTGCTTCACCCGGTCGATGTAGAACTGCGGCAACTCCTGCGTCTCGCCCTCGAAGTAGTCGCGGAATTTCCGGTCTGACTTGAGCTTGTCGCGCACGGTCGTGTAGTACGCGATCCTCCCGTTCCCCTCCGACGAGAGGGCCCGCACGGCGTTCAGGAGCCTCGGAATGCCGCCGCGGTTCGCCCTGAGCCGGCGCCACACCGCCCGCTTCGAGAAGCTGTACTGCGTGAGGTCGATGACGTGGTCGTAGAACTCGATCCACTCGTAGTTCTTCGGCTTGAGGTTCATCGCGTGATTGTTGTTGAGGAAGTGGAACGGGAAGCCGAGCACCCGTCCTTCCTGCTGGTATTCGAGGTTGAGCGGGGCCGCTTCTCCGAACGACGTCAGCAGGGAATAGCCGGGGAAGGCGGCGGGCGAGGCATCGAGGAACCGCTTCGTGAGCTCGAAGGGTTCGGGGCCTTCATCGCAATCGAGACCCATCACGAAATTGGTCTGGAGATAGGGGATGTAGCTCGTGATGAGGTTGGAGTGGTCCGACACCTGGCGGACCTTCTCGATCCCGTGACGGTTCCGGGACTTCGACTTGTTCCCCAGCATGTACCACGACTCGACGCCGGGCAGGATCGCGCGGAAGCCGGCCTTCGCGAGTCGCTTGAGCCGCGGCTCCCCGAGGAGGGAGAGGCTGCTCTCGGCGATGAACTCGATCGTGCCGGGGGGGACGGCCTCCTCGATCGCCCCCAGCACGTCGTCGAACCGGACCCCGAAGTTGGGGTCGTGCCAGCCGACGATCGGCCGCTTCATCTTCTTCGCGAGGAAGCGGAGGTCGTCCCGCATCTCGTCGAAGTCGAGCGGCTGGTAGGGGATGACCGAATCGATGCAGAAGCTGCACGTGTACGGGCACCCGAGGCTGCCGAGCATGGGGACGATCTTGAACAGCGGCGCCTTCTGAAGCGTCGGCTCGATGAACTTCCAGCGCGCGCGCACGCCGGGCAGTGACACCGGCTGTGTCTCGGCGGTGACGTGGCGGCCCAGGGGCCGCTGCGGCTGGCAGTCGTCCAGGACTCCGTTGAGCACCGCCTTGTCCGTGAATCCGAACACGTAGTCGAAGTACTTCTGCGCGTCCTGGGGATAGCAGCGAGCGTGCGGGCCCCCGATGCAGGTGACGGCGCCCCGGCGGCGGAACATCTCGCTGATCGCGTAGGCAAGCTGGGCGCCCTGCGAGAAGGCGCTCACGAAGAGCAGGTCGATGTCCTGCGGGAGTTCCTCGACGAGGTCTTCGAAGCCGGTGTAGCAGACGAGGCTCACCTCGTGCCCGGCCTCCTCGCACCACGCGCCCAGAACCTGCGGCATGATGCTCGCGAGGTTTGCGTGCATCACCTTGGCGTACAGGGCCTTCGTGGGTCCCTTCGACACGAGGTCCACGATACCTACGCGGAGCTTGCGCAACGGCGATCCTCTCGGAATGGGTGCACGCGTAGCCGGGTCGAGCGCGTAGCGGAATCGAGCAACCTAGGTGCGGGCCACGCTCGGCGGCAATCGGTGCGGCAATCGGTTACGGGGTTTTGCCGCAGCCCGGGTGCAATCGGCCAGCAGGGACGGTTACCGGCAGGCTTCGGCGTTCACGCGCCGGTACTCGCGCACGAATTCGTCCATCATGCTGGCGACCAGGCTCGTGACGGGGCCCGCGTCGCGCCCGAGATAGAAGCCGATTCCCTGTTGCGGGGTTTCCCACGTCGGGGCCCAGTTCAACCACTCCGGCGCGGCGCCGGGGGAGTCCGCGGACCCGCCCCCGGCCTCTCCCGCCCGGGGATCGCTCTGGCGGTCGTAGAGGAGCTTCAGGAGGCGCAGCCGGATGACGTAGACCGTCACGGCGGCGGTTGGGGAGAGCCTCTGAGCGCTGACGAATACGGACAACTGGAGGGTGGACGCGCCCGGCCGGCCGGCGGGGGCGAGGATCCCGGCGGCCTGCAGCCGGCTCGTCGCCATGCCTTGCACGGCCGGCGTCGTGACTTCGGCCGGCCCGCCCATGTTGGTGACGAAGACCTCCACCGGAACGGGGCTGCAAGCGGCGAACAGAGCGAACCGATCCCGGTCCGAGACGGATCCCTGGGCGGTCGTGCCCACAGGGGAGAGGAGCCCGAGGAGGACCGCGGGAACGACCAGCTTTGCCGGATTCACGAGCGATTCAGGAACGGGGGAACTCCTTGCCCGATGAGTCGTTAATCATGTACGAATGGGACAACCTGATCCCGTCCAATCGTCTCGCGCCAGATTCCACGCCGGACGGCCGCGGATTATGCCGCAGATTTCGCCGCTGGTTTCGCCCCAGGTTTCGCCCCGGACACCGAGGAGAATCGGATGACCGCTTCCGCCGATCGAGAATGCCGCGTCACGAGAACGATCCCCGCGCCTCCGGAGGCGGTGTTCCGTGCCTGGACCGAACCGGATCGGATCCGGCACTGGTCCTGCCCCCCCGGCGGGACGATCCGCGACTCGCAGGTCGACCTCGTGCCCGGGGGAGCGTACCGCCTTCTCATCGAGGCTGAGGGCGGGACGCTCCATGCGGCGTTCGGCGTGTACCGGGAGATCGATGCCCCGAACCGGCTCGTGTACACCTGGGACTGGGAGGAGCCGGAATCCGCGATCGGCGAGACGATCGTCACGGTCGAGTTCATCGCCGACGGAGCGTCGACCGAGGTTGTCGTCGCGCATGAGGGCTTCCCCGCCCCCGAGGCCGCCGAGGGGCACCGCCTCGGGTGGACGTGGTCGCTGGAGCGCCTGGAAGCGCTGTTCAGCTGAGGTTCCGGAGAAGACACGGCTTCATGCCTTCCGAACCCGCGGCCCACGCGACAACGGACCTTTCCCCGCGCCGGATCTTCGCCTTTTGGGCTCCGCTGGCCGCCACGTGGCTGATGATGGCGGTCGAGGGGCCCTACCTGGCGGCGGTCGTGGCGCGGCTGCCGGATCCCACGCTGGGGCTGGCGGCCTACGGCGTGGCGATCGCGCTGGCGGTCCTGATGGAGGCGCCGGTCATCATGCTGCTGAGCGCCTCGACCGCCCTCGTGGAGGACGCCGTCTCCTACCGGCGGCTGCGGACGTTCGCGCACGGGCTGAACGCCTTCTCCACGCTGATGCTCCTCGCCGTGCTCGTGCCGCCGGTGCACCGCGGGCTCATGCTGGGGGTGCTCGGACTGCCGGAGGAGCTGGCGCGCCTGACGTACGGGGCGCTGTGGTGCTTCCTGCCCTGGCCGGCCGCCATCGGCTACCGGCGCTTCTGGCAGGGCGTGCTCATCCGGTCCGGACGCACGCGGCTCGTGGCGGGCGGGACCGTCGTGCGGCTCGTCTCGATGTCGGTCGCCGCGCTCGCGCTCGCCATCGCAACCGACCTGCCCGGCGCCGCCGTCGGGGCCGCCGCGCTCTCGTTCGGGGTGGTGATGGAGGCGGCGGTGGCGCGCTGGATGGCCCGGGACGCCATTCGCGCCCTGCTCGTACCGACGGGCCGGGGGGCGGACGCGGCCGACCCCGTGACCGTCTCTTCGGACCCCCACGACATCGCCGAGATCGGCCGCGTGGGCGTCTCGACCGCCGATCCGGCGGCGGGCGCGGGGACCGGCGGCGGCGAACTGGGCTTCGGTGAGATCGGGCGCTTCTACGTGCCCCTCATGCTCACGTCGCTGATCGGGATCGCGATCCAGCCGATGCTGACCTTCTTCATGGGTCGCGCGGCGTCACCGGTCGAGTCGCTCGCCGTGTTCCCGGTCGTGCACTCGCTCGGGTTCATCTTCCGCTCCGTCGGTCTCAGCTTCCAGGATGCGGTCATCGCGCTCCTGGGCCGGCGGAACGAGGGCTACGAGGAGATCCGCCGCTTCGCGATCGGTCTCGGCGCGACGCTCTCCGGCATCCTCGCGCTGCTCGCGTTCACCCCGCTCTCCCAACTCTGGTTCGTCCACGTGTCCGGCCTCACGCCCGAACTCGCCTCCTTCGCGATTCCGGCGGCGCGGGTGCTCACTCCCGTCCCCTTCCTGGGCGTCATTCTCTCGCTGCAGCGGGGCACGCTGATCCGGCACCGGACGACGGGGCCGATCATCGTCGGGACCGCCGCGGAGATCACGGCCGTGGCTATCGTGTTCGTCGCGGTCGGCTGGGGGCTGGGCTGGGTGGGAGCGACCGCCGCCTTCACCGGCTTTCTGCTCGGCCGCCTGACCGCCAATATCTATCTGACGCCCAAGGTGCGGGCGGCGAGGCATGAAGCGGGATCAGCGATCGAGGAGGTACGAAGATGATCCATCGAATTCGAGGCGGGACGCTGGCGGCGGCAGGATTTGCGGCGGCAGGGTTCGCGGCGTCGGCGTTCGTCGGCTCCGCGGAGGTTGAGGCGCAGGACCACACCGCGTCGACCGACGTGCTTACCATCGAGGAATGGACGGTGCCCTACCCCGACAGCCGTCCGCGCGACCCGTTCGTCGGACCGGACGGCCGCGTCTGGTTCGTGGGACAGGCCGCGCACTACGCCGCCGTGCTGGACCCCGCCACGGGGGAGTTCACGCGCTACGACATGGACGACGGCACGGGACCCCACAACCTGATCGTCGACGATGACGGGCTGGTCTACTACGCGGGCAACCGGGCGAATCACATCGGGATCATCGATCCCGCCACGGGCGAGATCGACAAGATCATGATGCCGGACGAGCGGGCGCGGGATCCGCACACGCTGATCTGGGACGACAACGGGGACATCTGGTTCTCCGTGCAGGGCGGGAACCTGGTCGGCTTCCTCGACAAGGAGTCGAGGGACGTGCGGCTGGTGGAGGCGCCGGAGGTCGAGACGCGTGGCGGCATGGGTTCGAGCCGCCCGTACGGGGTCAAGCTCGACTCGGCGAACCGGCCCTGGATCGCGCACTTCAACACGAACCTGATCGGGATGGTGGAGCCGTCCTCGTTCGAACTCATCGGCTACGACCTGCCCGAGGGGGCGCGGCCGCGCCGGCTGGTCATCGACTCGAAGGACCGCATCTGGTACGTCGACTACAGTCGGGGGAAGATCGGTCTCGTCGAAGAGGGCGGCGGATTCCAGCGGGAATACGACCTGCCGGCTGGCGAGGAGTCGCGGCCGTACGGGGTGGCGATCGACAAGTACGACGTGGTGTGGCTCGTCGAGACGGGAATCCAGCCGAACCGGTTCGTGGGCTTCGACACGGACTCGGAGGAATTCGTGGGCACGCTCGACGTGCCGAGCGGGGGCGGCACGATCCGGCACATGTACTACGATCCGGCCACGGACTCGATCTGGTTCGGGGCGGACGTGAACACGGTCGGGCGGGCGGTGGTGTCGCCGCGCTCGCGCTGATGTCCCCGCCGGGGCCCGCGGCCGCGCTCTGCGCCGCGGGCCTCCTCGCGCTGGCATCGGCGGCCGGAGTCCCCGCCGCGAGCCCGACCGCGGAAATCGAGGGGCCGCCTCCGGGCCACACGGGCGGCTTCGGGGAGCCGACCTGCGCCACCTGTCACTTCGGCGCTCCGCTCAACCAACCGGGGTCCACGCTGCAGGTGGTCGGACTCGACGGCGGCTACCGTCCGGGACAGCGCCACCCGGTGACGATCCGTTTCGAGAGCTTCGACATGCTCGCCGCCGGCTTCCAGGCGTCGTTCCGTTTCAACGAGGGAGAGCGCCGGGGGGCTGGGGCCGGTGAGATCCGACCGCTCGACGACCGCGTCACCGTCGTGCGAGGTGAGAACGGCACCGAATACGTCCAGCACACCCGAGCCGGCTCCACGCCGACGGACGGCGTCGCGGAGTGGACCTTCGAATGGCGCGCCCCCGACGCGGACGCCCCGGTCGTCCTCCACCTCGCCGCAAACTCCGGCGGCGGCGACGACTCCCCCCTCGACGACCTCGTCTACACCCTCTCGATCACACTCACCCCGAGGGTGCACTGAGATGCTGCGTGTGTCGGTAGCGTTTGTTTCGCTGGTCTGGGCGGCCTCGGCTGCCGCTCAGACCGGCGAGTTGCATCTGGTTCAGGAGTTACGTCTCGGACGCGTTGACGGGTCGGGACCCGACGTGTTCGCCGACATCCACGATCTCGCGATCGATTCCTTCGGTCGCATCTACGTGCTCGACCCCGGCTGGAAGGACGTGCGACTGTTCGACGGCGAGGGTCGTTTCATCCGTCGGCTCGCACCGGAGGGCGAGGGTCCCGGCGAGAGGCGACACAGGCCCCAATTCCCCGCTCGGGTGACCTGGGACGCGAGTCGCGCTCGGCTGTGGATTGACGACAGGAGGTTTCTGTCAGTGCTGGATTCGCTCGGTGCGGAGTATTCGCGGGATACGCATGTGCCGAGCTTTAGCGAACGGGGTTCTCCGACCGGTGTGGTAGTGGCTGTCGACAAGGAAGGTCGCGTGTACGAACAGCAGTACAGAGTTCCCGGCGATTCAGTGTACAGCTACGTGGCACGTGGCCGGGATACGACGGGTTATGTGGTATCGGGCGACACGCTCCATCTCGATACGCGGGCCCTGATTCAGAGAGGTTCGCCGCGGACCGACACATCGGGCGGGAACACTCTGACCATCAACTTCCTGGCACCTGAACGCGACCACATCGCCTGGTCGATCTCACCTGCGGGTACGGTATGGCTGGCCGATCCCAAGGAACCCCGGCTACATGAGGTGTCCATCGCAGGTGATACGCTCGGCACGTTCGATATCCCGCGGAAGGATCTGGCAGAACTGGACATTTCACCCGAGGGCTGGATCTGGGCGAGACGCGCCGCCGACCCCGACGAGTCGATCTGGGATGTACTGGACAACTGCGGTGTGTACCTCGGTGCCGCCTCCGTACCCTACGCTGTGACGGTGACCGAGGTCGGCTCTGCCGGCGTCATCCATGTAGTGGCGTCCGGCCACCTCGACATCGAGCACGTGGCGCGCCTGCGGCTCGATACAGAGACTTCCCCTTCCCGCCGAAGCTGCTGATCGGAACCTCTGGAGCAACGGCGACCCTGGCCGTTCTTCTCCTATGGCCTTGGGACGTTAGCCGGGGGGGAGGGCCTTGGGGCGCCAGAGGCCGGCGAGGCGGCCGCGGCGGGCCGAACCGAGTTCCGACCAGTCTTCGATGTCCAGTTCCACGGCGGCGAGGGCGGCGGTCGGCATGTACTCGCCTTCGCCCGTCAGGTGCCAGACGAGGGAGGTGATGCCCGGGTTGTGCCCGACGAGCATGAGGCGCTCCCCCGTTCCCCCCATCGCCTCCGCGACCTCGATGTAGCCGTCGGGAGAGGCGCCGTAGAGGTCGTGCGTCGTCTCGATCTCCACAGCCTCGCCGAACTCCGCCGCCGCGAGTTCCGCCGTGGTGCGCGCGCGGACGGCGGTCGAACTCACGATGCGGTCGGGCACGAGGTCCCGTTCCGCGAGGAAGCGTCCCATGCGGGGGGCGTCGCGGCGGCCGCGAGGGTTCAGCGGGCGGTCGTGGTCGCGGAGGCCGGGGTGGTCCCAGGAGGACTTCGCGTGCCGGAGGATGAGCAGGGTCTTCATGTGATCACGGGGGGCACGGGCGTTACGGGCTTCATGAGCGTCACCAGCGGATCGGGATCACGAGCATGGTCGCGACCCCGAGGAGGATCGTCGCCAGCCAGAGGAGGAAGGCGTAGCCGAAGATCTCGCCGAAGCGGCGCCGCGTCACGGCGAGGATGGGGAGCGCCCAGAACGGGTGGATGAGGTTGAAGGCGGAGTCCCCATACGCGTAGGCGAGGAGCACGGTCATGACGGAGACGTCGAGGGCCTCCCCGGCGGGGATCACGTACGGCGCCTCGATCATCCACTTGGAGCCCGCCGAGGGGATGAACATGCTCATGATCCCCGAATAGACGTAGACCACGAGGGGGTAGAGCCGCGTCGTGGCGACCGCGGCGAACTGCTCGCCGAGCCAGCCGCCGAGGTTCGTGTTCTGGATGAGGCCGAAGATGCCGGCGTAAAACGGGAACTGGAGGATGATCCCCCACGCGGCGCCCACGCCGTCGCGGCAGGCGCGCAGGAACGACGTCGGGCGGCCGTGGAGGACGATCGCGAGGACGAGGAACACCGTGTTGTAGGCGTTGATCGTCCAACTCGCGCCGAAGCCCCGCGTGAGGATGGAGTGGGCGAGCGGGTACGCGAACAGGAGGGCGGCGAGGAGCGACCAGCCGCGGAAGCGGTCGAGCCGCTCGGCGGGCGTCGTCCCGGCCTCAGCGCGCGGCGGGGGCGCGGGGAGGATCTCGTCGACCTCCGCCTCCGTGAGGGTGACGGCGTCGCGGTGCGGGTGGAGCGCCATGGCGGCGACGAGGCCGACGAGCAGCATGGCGGCGGCGTACGCGAGATTGAAGGGGTTGAAGAGCGTCTCGGTGACCGGATAGAGGCGGTCCACGACGGGCGCGCCGGTCCCCGGCTCAAGCAGGGGGTTGCCGGGGGTGGCCATGATGAGCGGGGCGGAGCTGGAGAGGCCGGACTGCCACACGGTCCCGATGCCCATGTAGGCGGCGGCGATCACGAGGCGCACGTCCGCGCGCGGGTTGCGCTTGAGTATGAACGGGACGAAGAGCGCGGAACCGACGAGCCCGAACGCCCAGTTTAGGTAGCCGACCGTCATGGAGAACCCGGCGGCGAGGGCGACGGCCTGGGCGGGGCGCTCCGGGTTCGGGCAGCCCGCGAGGCGGTCGAGCAACCGGTAGACCGGGGGCGACGAGGCGCACGCGTGGGCGGCAACCATGGCGATGGAGAACTGCATCGCGAGCTCGAGCAGCGTCCACACGCCCGCGCCCCACGCCAGCCCCGCCTCCGGGATCGAGGCGCCGCCGCCGGTGACCGCCAGGAGGAGTGCGACCACCGTCAGCGACATGAGGATCACCCAGGCGTCGGGCACCCAGCGTTCCGTGACACGGGAGAGCGCCGCGCCGCTCTCGCGCAGTCGGTCGAGCAGGCTCGCGCTCATGCCGTTCGGCCGGTCGGGCTACGCGTCCGGGGAGGGGGCTCCCGGCGGGCCGGCTTCCGGTCGGGAGGCTTCCGTTCGGGAAGCTTCCGGCGCAGCAGCTTCGGCCGCGTCGGCTTCCGGCCCGGGCGCCGCGTCGGCCTCCGGCACCGGTTCGACGGCATCGGCCCCGGCGGCCGACCCGCCGAACGCCGTGGCCGGCAGGACCTCGCGGAACGACTCGCCGTAGAGTTCCCACACGGTGATGAAGAGCGCCGCGACGATGGGGCCGATGAGCACGCCGGCCATGCCGAAGGCGATGAGTCCGCCGAGGGTGCCGAGCAGGATCATCAGATCCGGCATCCGGGTGTCGCGCCCGACCAGCCAGGGGCGCATGAGGTTGTCCAGCGTCCCCACCACGAGGCCGCACCACAGGATGAGCCCGATGCCGCCAGCGACCTGGTCCGCGGCGAGGAGGTAGATCGCGGCGGGCAGCCACACGAGCGCGGACCCGATCCCGGGCACGATCGAGAGGACCGCCATGACCGTGCCCCAGAAGGCGGCGGACGGAATCCCCACCACCCAGAAGGCGAGCCCGGCCAGCGCGCCCTGCACGATGCCGATGAGAAACGTCCCCTTCACCATCGCCCGCGTCACCGAGACGAAGCGGTCGAGCATGCGGCGTTCATCTTCGTCCGAGAGCGGGAGGTAGTAGAGGACCTTGTTCAGCACGCCGCGGCCGTCCTTCAGGAAGAAGAACATGGCGTACAGCATCAGCAACAGGAGGAAGACGACCCGCACGGTGGCCGTCGTGACGCCGGCGAGCCAGTCGACCGCGAGACTGCCGACGGACCCCGCGACTTCGCCCAGCCTCTGGAGGAGCTGCTCCTGGTACGGCCGCAGCGAATCCAGCCAGGGAATCCGGTCCAGCAGCTCGTCGAGCCCGCCCGGCTGCCGCAGCTGGGCCTGCATGTTCTCGATCCAGGGGCCCGCCGTCTGCGTGACGTGCACGGCCTGGTTCGCAACGATGCCGAGGAACGCCGTGACCGGCCCGATGAGGAGGATCACGAACAGTCCGACCGCGGCGAAGGAGGCCAGTCGCTCCCTCCCCCCGAACCAGCCGCACAGGGTCCGGTAGGCCGGGTACATGAGGCCGCTGAGGATCGCCCCCAGGAAGAGCGCCGTCAGGAACGTCCGGATCATCTGGAGGAAGAGGAGGCTGATCCCGACGACGAGCAGGAGAAGGAAGATGGCGCGGAAACGCCCCGGATGAAGGGGCGGACTCCCGCCCGCGTCAGCCATTCTGTACGTCGGCGCTGAGTGCGGAGTCGAGGTCGGCGCCGACATCGGCGCTGAGGTCGCTGAGGAGGCGACCCGTTGCGGTCACGCGGTGCGTCCAGAAATCCGCGACTTCCGGCGCAGTGGTCCCCCCGCGGTCGTGAAGACGCGTCCAGTCGCGCGCCTCGCACGCGAGCCAGTCCAGGGTCGCGCGCGGCCCCTGCGACATCATGGACCGCAGGATGTAGGCGCGCTCGCCCACGCGGAGACCGAAGCCGAGATCGCGCGCGGCTCTGGCGAGGTCGGCCCGCGTGAGGACAAGTCCGCTGCGGACCGGGCTCAGGAGGGCATTGAAGAAGCTGTCCCCATCGGTCCGGCGCGGGTCGGGCACCGGTTTCGCCTCGCGGAGCGCGAGCGGACGCCGCGTCGGCGGCCCGAGGCGGGCCGACTCGCCGAAGAGGAGGGCCTCGAGCGTGTCGGCCCACTCCCGGTAGAACGGGGGCGCGATCTGCCGCAGCTTCGTCAGAAAGGGGAGGACCCACGAGAGCAGGTGCTCCCAGAGGAAGGCGTGCCGCGCGTCGCGACAGGCCTGGGCGGACTTGCCGTTCCCCCGCTGCTGTGCTTCCACGAGCCAGGCGTAGCCGCCCAGCAGGGCGCGCAGGTGGTCCGGATCCTCGGGGGGCGTTGTCCCGAGCGCGCGCCAGAAGCCGGCGACGCGGTCGCGCGCCTCCCCGCCCATGCGGCCGTCCGTGCCCAGGAAGGCGGAGGCGTACGGGTAGAGCTGGAAGAGGAAGAGGTCGTTGTGCGTGGGCTCGTCCGGCACCGGGCCCAGTTCGAGGAGGTGGCCGATGAGCCGATTCTCCCCGCACGGACCATCGAGAAGCGCGCCGAGGGCGCGAAACAGCTCCATGGCCTAGGATCCCGCGCCGGCGGCGCGTGCGGCACTGTCCACGTTCACATCACGAAGTAGATGGGGGGCTCGATTTGCTGTCAAGTTGCGCCGCATCGGGTTCCTGCGAGCCCGCGTCCGGCGGCTTCGAGCCGGACGGTTCCGGGAGGTCGTACGCCGTGCGCACGGGACGCAGCGGGCGAATGAGCCAGTGCGGCCGGCGCGTCCCGTCGGGAGAGTGCCGGACGGCCCCGCGCGTCTTCGCAAGCCAGCTCCGGTACACCTCGTGCGACCGCTCCGTGTCGACGTGAATATCCCCGTGCCGGTCGCGCCGCGAGGCCTTGACCACGCGCACTGCCTGGTGCCAGCAGTGCATCCCGGACACCGGGTCGGGATGCACCGGGAAGGTGAGGTTCTGATGGACGCCCACGTCCGTCCACCAGATCCGCGACGTGTCCGGATCGTCGGTCTCGTACGGCGCCGCGCCCTGCTTGCGTGACAGCTTCCAGTCGCCGTCCTTCCCCGTGAGGGAGACCGTCGCCATGAGTTGCCGCTGGCCCGCCATCTTTTCCCGCTCGCCGCGGCCGGCCGTCCCCGGTTCCCCCGCCTCCGCGCCCGAGCCCGGGGCGTCCGCCAGCTTCCAGCGCCCCATGTGGTGGCTGCACGCGACGACGCCCGGCTTGATCCCCTCCGTCACCCATGCCTTGAGGACGAAGTAGCCGATCTCGGTTTCGACCCGCACGAGATCTCCCGTCCTCACCCCCTTCCGCGCCGCGTCGGACGGATGCAGCCAGAGCGGGTTCGTGTGGGCGATCTCGTCCAGCCACTTGGAGTTGGCCGAACGCGTGTGGATCTGCACCGGGAGCCGGAAGGTGGAGATGAGGCACATCTGATCCGGCTCCATCGCGGCCGGATGGACATGGCTCCGGATGTAGGCGGGCACGGCGTACTCGGGCCAGCCCCAGCGGACCAGCGTGGGGGAATAGAACTCCAGCTTGCCGCTCGGGGTCGGAAACCCGCGCCGAATCGTGTCGTCCACGCGAACGCCCACCGGGCGCCGCCCCTCGGGATCCGGGTCGGGGGCGCCCATGGGGGCGAGGTTCACGGCGGCCGAGGCGGGGGCCCGCGTGTAGACGCGGCCGAACTCGTCTTCCCGCGCGTCCTCGAGTTCCTCGGGCGGAACGAGCCGCTCGTGAAGCGGGCCGATGTCGCGCGCGACCTCGAAGGCGCCGTAGCGGCGCATGTAGTCCAGCGGCGAGCGTCCGTCCGCCGCCGCCGCCTCGGGCAGGCCGGGAACCGAGTGCTCGAACATCCAGGCGTAGTACTCGTCCACCGTGAGGCGCTGCCCGGGATTCTCCTTCGACTCCACGAACTCGCGGATGCCGCGGCTGCCGTCCGGGTCGATGCGCCAGGAGAGCTCGAGCCAGAACTCGTTCTCCTCCCACACTTCACCAGGGTTCGTGTGGCGCGTGTCCGCCACCCGCTCGCCGAGACGCTCCCGGGCGGAGCGCAGCACCGGCTGGCGGAAGCCGATCCACTGGCCGTCGTGGGTCTCGTAGGAGTGGAGGTCGTGCCGCTCGGGCCCGTGTCCCATGGGAAGGACGTAGTCCGCGAAGTAGGCGGACTCGTTCCAGGTCGGCGTGAGCGCGACATGGAGGCCGACCTTCTCCTCATCGGTCAGGGCCTCGATCCACGCGAAGCCGTCCGGGTTCGTCCACACCGGGTTGTACACGCGCGTGAAGTAGACGTCGAGCTTGCCGCGCCCCTCCCTGAGGAGGTGCGGGAGGAGGAAGGAGACCTCGTACATCGCCAGCGGAAACTCGTCGGGCCACGTGAGTTCGTTCCAGTGCTCCGGGTGCCGCGGCATGCGGATCGGCTTCGGGATGAACTTGTTCCACGTGCTCGGATAGGTGCCGCCGGGGGTCGCCACGGAACCCGTGAGGGCGTTGAGAAAGAAGAGGGTCCGGGCCACCTGCCAGCCGCCCTCGTTGCCGGACGCGGCGCTCCGCCAGTTGTGCGTGGAGAGGCGGGACCCGGCCCGGGCCACGAGTTCGGCGACCTCGCGGATCTGCGCCGCATCGATGCCGGACTCCTCCGCCGCCCACTCAAAGGTGCACGCCTCGTACAGCTCGAGGAGGGCGGCCTCGAACGACTCGAAGGTGCGCGGGAGGTCCGGCTTCTCGGCGGCGAGGTACTCCTCCCAGTTGAACCAGCGCCGGACGAAGTCGCGGTTCCAGGCCCCCGTCGCGATCAGGTGGTTCGCGATCGCGAGGAGGACGGCGGCCTCGGACCCGGGTTGCGTGGGGAGCCAGTGATCCGCGTGTGTCGCCGTGTTCGAGAGGCGCGTATCGAAGACGATGAGCCGCGCCCCCTTCTTGACCCCGTCCAGGATGCGCTGGGCGTGAGGGTTGAAGTAGTGCCCCGCCTCGAGGTGCGAACTCACGAGGAGGATGACGTCGGCGCGGGCGTGGTCGGGGCTGGGGCGGTCCATGCCGAGCCAGAACTGGTAGCCGGCGCGCGCGCTCGACGAGCAGATGTTCGTGTGCGAGTTGTGGCCGTCGACACCCCACGCGGCGATCAGCCGTTCCGTGAACCCGTCCTCGCCCGGACGCCCCACGTGGTACATGACCTCGCGCTGGCGCCCCTCGTCGATGGCCGTGCGGATCCGCGCCGAGATGTCGTTGAGCGCTTCCTCCCAGGAGACGCGCACCCACTTCCCCTCCCCGCGCTCGCCGGCGCGCTTCAGCGGGTAGAGGACGCGGTCGGGGTCGACGATCTGGTTCAGCGTGGCCGGGCCCTTGGCGCAGTTCCTGCCGCGGGAGCCGGGATGCTCGGGGTTCCCCTCGAACTTCTGCACCTGGAGGGTGTCGCGGTCGACGTAGGCCAGGAGCCCGCACGCGGACTCGCAGTTGAAACAGGTCGTGGGCACGAGCATGTAGCGCCGTTCGCGACGCTCGGGCCACGCCTTCGAGTCGAGTTCGACCCAGTCGTCCCAGCGTTCCCGCGGGGGGAAAGCCGCGAGTTGGTTGCGGCTGGGGCCTGGATAGAAGGTCTCGCCGCGGGCCTCGGTTGCCGAACGCGCCGCGCTCACCCGCTCGCTGAGTTCGTGCAGTCGCCGCGAGACGCCATCCGGGCCGGAGCCGTTGCCGCCCGCGCCGGCGCCGTTGCGGCCCGGGCCGCCCGGATCGCTCATGCGAGGGGCACGGACTGTCCGGCCTGAACGTAGGCGTGCTCGTGCGCGAGGAGCCCGGCGAGGGCGGAGGCGCCGATCAGCGGGGCGACCCAGGCGCCGGCGAGCGGCGCCACGGTGAGGGCGGCCGCGAGCGTCACGAGCAGGATGCCGCTCCAGAACCATGGGGCGTAGCGGCCGCGCACCATGTTCCGGGCGGCGAGGGCGGCGTGGGCCGTCGCGTGCGTGAGCGTGAGTTCGGCGAGCACGAGCAGCAGGTGCGCGGCGGCCGTGAGCCCCACGAGCCGGCCCAGCGCGGCGGAGCCGCCGAGCGACGGGAAGAGCATCAGGGCCGCGCCGCCGGCCAGCAGCGCCTGGACGAGGAAGTGCGGCGGCAGGAGCGGATTCTGCCACAGATCGCGCGCCCGGGCCTGCGCGAAGAGATAAGCCGTGTAGACCGCGGTCATGCCGGCCAGGGGCGCCCCCGCCCACGCCATCCAGCGCGTCGTCTCGGCGGCCCCGGCGCCGCCGACCAGCCCCGCCGCGAGGTGCGCGGTCAGCGCCGCGCCGTAGCCCGCGATCACGAACGCCCCCCGCACGAGCCAGCTCTTCATGTGGGGTCTCGTGAAGATGAGCAGGAAGCGCTTCGGGTGCTCGAGATCCCAGATCAGCAGCCCGCCGGTGAGCGCGAGCGCGGCGAGACCGAGGAGCGGCGTGAGGGTGAGCCAGGTCCCGCTCTGCCACGCGAGCCCGCCCAGCAGGCAGAGGAGGAGCACGGCGAGGTACACGCCGGCGGAGACCCCCTTGGTGAGCGTGTACAGGCTCACCCGCCAGTCCCAGGGCGCGGTGTGCGAGATGTCGTAGGAGAGAATCGCGGCGGCCGAGGAGTTCGGGCCGTGCCGTCCGTCCGTTCCCATCGGGTGCGGCTGGCCCGCGCCGACCTCGTGCGGGCCCTCGGGCTGCTCGCTCCACATGTACAGCCCGCCTCCGGGACGGGCCGCCGCCAGCGGGTCAAGCGTGGCCTGGTGCGCCCCCTTGTAGAACAGCTTCGGGTGGGTCTCCTTCTCCGGCCTCCGGACGCTGACCGGGTCGCGCCCGACGTACTGCGAGACCTTCGATTCCGGGTCGTCGAGATCGCCGACGATGATCGCCTCCGTCGGGCACACCGTGACGCAGGCCGGCTCCAGCCCCATGTCGATGCGGTGGGCGCAGAAGTTGCACTTCTCCGCGGAGTGGTCGTCCGGGTTGATGAAGATCGCGTCGTAGGGACAGGCGGCGATGCACGCCTTGCAGCCGATGCAGATCGACTTGTCGAAGTCCACGATCCCGTCGGGGCGGCGGAACATGGCCTGCGTCGGGCACGCGGTCGTGCACGGCGCGTCGTCACACTGGTTGCAGCGCGTGACCTGGAAGGCGCGCCGCGCGGCCGGGAAGGTTCCCACGTCGGCGTACTTCACGTAGGTGCGGGTGACGCCGAGCGGGACCTCGTTCTCGGACTTGCAGGCCGTCGTGCAGGCGTGACAGCCGATACAGCGGGTGTGATCGATGACTTTCGCCCAACGGGCCGTCTCAGGCCCCGTCCCCGCGGACTCCGGCATGCACGCTCCCCGTGAGAGGGTTGGGCGGTCGTGGCCTCGCGCTCGCGCGGACCGGCGGTCTCCGGTTACGTCGCGCTGCTGGCAGGCCGTGGCCTGCTATGTTCCATCGTCGTGCCGGGCCGGGCAAGCCCGCCCGTCGGTCGGCCCGTCGGTCCGTCAGTCGGTCAGGATGATTCCGTCAATCGGTCAGGATGATTGAGAGGCCCGGGAGATCCACGCCCTTCGCCTCCACCCGCCACATGTCGCCGGGGGACAGCGGCTCGAGCGGGGTCAGTGTCCCCGTGCTCACGACCAGGCCATGTTCCGGGATCCCGGCATCGGAGAAACGCGGCCACAGCCGCGGCACGACCTCCAGCGCCTCGAGCGGATGCCCGAGGACATCGCTTCCCCGCCCACGCGCCACGAGGGTCTCGTTGCGGAGGAGGCTGACCTCGAGCCGGTCGAGCCGGGCCACCCGCTCGTCGAAGTCCGGCACGTCCCGGTTGACCGGCAGGCCGACGACGAGCGCGCCGTGGAGCCCGAAGTCGGCCACCGAATCCGCCGGCGTGAGATGCCAGTCCGGATAGTGGCAGTCGACGATCTCGAATCCGAGCGCGATCCAGCCCGGCCGGCCGCCGGTGGGCGCGTCACCGTCCGGCGACCCACCGTTGGGCGCCTCACTGTTGGGCGCCCCACCCTCCGGTTCGATGCCGAAGACGACCTCGACTTCGATCATCGGGGCGCGGAACTTCGCCAGAGAGACCTCCGCCACCGGTCTCGCCACGCGCAGGGTTCGAGCGTAGATGGGAGCGAGGATCGGCTCGTCGAGCCCGAATTCCGGCCAGATCGCGCGGTTCGTGAACCCGACCTTGCAGCCCAGCAGACCGTATCCCTCTTGCTGCAGGCTGCGGTCGAGCGCGGCCCCGACGCGATAGGCCCGGTCGAGACCGAACTCTCCGGTGCGTTGCGTCGGCGGCCGAACCGTTTCGCGCCTGTCGCGGGCGGCAAGCAACTCCCGGGCGAGATCCGCCTCGAAAGCGTCCGCGGCAGCGGAGGCGTCGGCCACAGCGTCGGCCAGAGTGTCGGCCAGAGCGTCGGCTTCGGTCATGTACGGCTCCGGGGCTGGTCCAGCCGGGGCTTGCGGGTCGCGCGCCGAAACCGGACGATTTCGCTAGTTTGGGCGGTGCAATGGTAACGTCTCGTGAGAGAGAACGAGATGCCTTTCGAGAGCATAGACCCGACCACGGAAGAACGGCTCGCGTCGTTCCCCGCCCTCGATGCGGACGGGATCGGCGGGGCGCTGGAACGGGCCCGCGCGGGGTTCGACGTGTGGCGGCGGGTGCCGGTGGCCGAGAGGGCGGAACGTCTCCTCGCGCTGGCGGAACTCGTCGAGCGGGGCAAGGCGGCCTACGGCCTGCTGATGACGCGCGAGATGGGCAAGCCGCTCGCCAGCGCGGTCGCGGAGGCCGAAAAATGCGCCTGGGTGTGCCGGTACTACGCCGAGCACGGGCCCGCGCACCTGGCGCCCGAGCGCTTCGAGTCGACCGGAACGCACTGCTGGGTCGAGTACCATCCCCTGGGCGCGGTGCTCGGGATCATGCCGTGGAACTTCCCGTTCTGGCAGGCCATGCGCTCCGCGGTGCCGACGGTGCTGGCGGGCAACGCCTTCCTGCTCAAGCACTCGCCCAACGTGCCGCAGTGCGCGGTCGCGCTCGAGGGACTGTTCTCGCGCGCCGGATTCCCCGAGGGCGTGTTCCAGAACGTCTTCGTCGAGGTCGGGGACATCCCCCGCGTGCTCGACGACCCGACGGTGCAGGCCGCCTCCCTCACCGGCTCCGTCGCGGCCGGCTCCGCCCTCGCGGCCGAGGCCGGACGCCGCATCAAGACGACCGTGCTCGAACTCGGCGGCAGCGATCCCTTCATCGTCATGGAGAGCGCGGATCTCGAGCGGGCCGTCGCGACCGCCGTCGACGCGCGCATGTGGAACAACGGCCAGTCGTGCATCGCCGCCAAGCGGATGCTCGTCCAGCGTTCGATCGCCGACGAGTTCACCGAGCGGCTCGTCGAACGCGTGTCGGCGCTCCGCGTCGGCGACCCGAGGGAGTCCGAGGTCGAAATCGGACCGCTGGCCCGCCGCGACCTGAGAGATCACGTCGCGGAGCAGGTGGAGGCCACGGTGGCGGCCGGCGCCCGCGTGGCCGCGGGCGGCCGCGTCCCCGACCGCCGCGGATGGTTCTACGAGCCGACCGTGCTCACCGACGTCCCGGACGGATCCCCGGCCACGGACGACGAGATCTTCGGTCCGGTGGCCAGCGTCTTCCCGGTCGCCGACATGGACGAGGCCATCGGGCGCGCCAACGCGACCGAGTTCGGCCTCTGCTCCGCCATCTGGACGAACGATCCCGAGGAACGGGCCCGCGCCGTCCGCGACCTGGAGGCCGGCGGCGTCTTCATCAACGGGATGTCCGCTTCGGATCCTCGCGTCCCCTTCGGCGGCGTCAAACGCTCGGGCTACGGGCGGGAACTCGGCCCCCACGCGATCCGCGAGTTCGTGAACGTGAAGACGGTGTGGGTCGGCGACTGACCCGCCACAATCAAACAGGCCAGGCCCTCACGGGGTCAAGGGCGATCGGTGTCCTTCGCGGGAGAGAAAACCCAGGTAGCGCGAGAACGCCGCATCGACCTCGTCGCGCGTCAGACCGAAGTCGGCAAGGTCGTACTTGTGCCGCTCTTCTCTTTGCCGCTGTTCGGCCTGTACCTCGAGCCATGCATCCATGTCGGCCACCGCCTCCTCCTCCAGCCGCCAGCCGAAATGGTCGTAGATGCGGGCCACCATGGCCATCGGGTCTTCTACAAAATCGTAGAAGCTGACGTCCATCCACCGGTCTTCGAGTTCGGGGTGGGCGGTGCGAAACTCCACCGCGCAATCGAGCATGCGGCTCATGAACTCGAGCTGTTCCGCCCCGAGATCTCCTGACGGGCGGGGCTGGCAGGAGAGACTGCGAACGCGGTCGACGAGGCTGCACCAGGATCCCATGAACTGCGCGGGTTCGCGATGGGTCTGAATGAACAGGGCATCGGGGTACGTCGCGATCAGCGCCTCCAGTTCGAAGAGGTGGAAGGGCGCCTTCAGAACCCACTGCCCCTCCCCGCCGCGTCGCCGCTGCCGCCGCTGATGCGTGTAGCTCTGCATCGCGCGGCGGTGAAAGGCGTAACTCGCCGACATGTCCTTGCCGGCAAGCCAGCGGGCGAAGTCTGGGATGTCGAACCAGACGGTGGCGCCCCAGGCCGTAAACCCCAACCTGAGGAGTCCGAGATCCTCCTCCGGTTCGTTCACGTCGAAGTGATGCACCCCCTTGAACATGTCGACGATTCCCGACGCGTTCAGAAGTTCTTCCGCGAAGGCTCGCCGCGGATCTTCGGCCGAGCCGGCCGGACTGGCGTCGTTGCCTCCCGCCGGGACCGGCTCGACATACTCGTAGCCGCGCAGCGTCCAGAACCGCGGGTCGCGAGACATCAGGCGGTGCAGGAACGTCGTGCCGGTCCGGTTGACCCCGACGATGAAGACCGGCCGCCTGACCTCCTGTTCCGCGATCTGCGGGTAGCGGCGGCGCTCGGCTTCCAGAGACGCGTTGTTGCGCAACCGGCGGGTGAGATCGAAGGCGATGTAGTCGTGTCTCTCGGTGCGGACGCCGGCCTCCGGGGCGTTCACCGCCCGGACGAGCTGCCTGAGCCCCTCAAGTTTCCAGGCGGGGAACGCCACGTCGAACGGAACATCGTATTCGCGCGCGAACGATTCGGCTCGACCCAGAAGGTGGTCGTAGTCGAGGCGGCTCTCGGGTATGCGGTAGGGCCAACGCTCGCGATGGGCCCGCAACCAGTCGAGAGAGCGCCGGAGCATGGCGTACGCGCTCGGCCACGGAATCGGGTCCGGACAATCGGCTTCCAGCGCGCGGCTGCAGACGCGATGGGACGGAGCAGTCGCGTCCCCGCTGAACCAGTAGGGCGCACCGTGATCGATCAGGTTCCAGAAGCCGTGGAGAGGCGACCGTTCTCCCCGGGACAGACAGGCCCGCTTGAACTCATCGTAGGTGACGGTCTTGTAGTACAGTCCGAAGTCCGCGAGCTGCATCTCGTGCCCCAGCGGCGGGTCTTCGGAGTAGTGGTAGATCGTGAAGCGCCGATCCGGATTCAGCGAGATGGCCGCCATGGTGTCGGCAACGACATCGGCCGCCGCCTGGCTCCATTGCAACGTGAACCCTTCGGGCATCCGCCCCGCATCCACTACCGCGGCCACTGTTCGCACCGCGACATCGTCGGCATTGCCGAATCCGGTACTCGCGACGTTCGCGTGCGGCAGTCGGAACAGAGCCACGGGCACCCCGGCCCGTGTCGCATGAAGCAGGGCCTGCTCGACCACCACCTTGGTCCACGGATACCCGAGCATGCCGAGGGGGAAGACGCGTTTCATGCTCCCGGTGTCCGGCTGCATCTGGTGCGTGATGCGGCTGCCGGAATACTCCTTCGCGAAACCGCAGAAGTACTCGGGGAAAACCCCCATGGTCGACGCGAAGAAGATGTGTTTCAGGCGCGTGGTCAGGCACAGGTCGAGCACGGCGCGGATGCTGAACACGTTGGTCCTGCGCAGGGCGACGTAGGGCGTCGCTACGCTCAGGCTCGCGGCAAGATGGTAGACGGCGTCGATCCGCTGGCAGAGTTCCGCGAATTGGGGCGGCTCGAGGCCGAAACGCGGAAGATGGATGTCTCCCGCCAGCGCACGGATGCGCGGCGCGAGTTCGTCATCCTGGACTTCCGCCTCTTTCAGGGAGGCCTGGATACGCGCCAGCGCATGGTCGGAATCATCCGCGCGTACGATGCAGGTCACCGTCAGGTTCGGGTTCCGCCGCAGGAGATCTCTCAGAAGAAAGCGGCCGAGGAAGCCGGTCGCTCCGGTCAGCAGCACCTCCCGGAAGTCCGCGGGATCGGCGGGGGGGGCCGCCCCGGCGCGACCGGACGCCTCGTCGATGAACCGGCGCAGCGCATCGAGATCGTGCCGGCACTGAGGCGGCAGGGTGCCCGTGAGCGGGGGGACTTCGCTGCGCAGAGTGTTCGTTTCAGGCACGGCCCGCTCCACCGGGATCCCGGGTCTCGCCCACAACCGGCAAGCTCCCACGGGTCGCCGGGGTTGGGTGGATCTCGGGATTCAGCGCGAGTTGAAAGGCCGCGACGGCTTCGGAGATCCCGTCTCCGGCGTAGCGGAATTCCTCCGGGATGGCCCTCCGCCGGGCATTGGCCCGGCTGAGCGCCGCCTTTCTGAGCCCAGTCTCCGCGCCCCGTCTCGGCTTCGACCGCGGTCGCGTATCGCGGACGGTCGCCAGTTCCGAGTTCAGGTACTCCTTGAATTCGCGGATGACGGTCTGCTGACGGGTGAACTTCTCGCAGTGATGACCCGTCGCGGCGAGTCGAATCGCCAGGGGCATCATGCGGGGATGGTCTTTGGAGACCTTCGCGACGTACCGTGAGAACGCCGGAAGCTGGTCCGCGGTCAGGCGCCGCCGGATCCCCATGATCCCCGCATAGAGCGCGTGCTCGCTCACCGGCTTGTGGATGTGCGGCACGGGGTTGAGGTGTTTCAGCAAAGTCAGACAGCGTTCAAAATAGTTCTCGAGCGTCGAATCGTAGATCGTCCCGATGACCCGCAGATACCCCTCCACCAATGTCGCGGGATCCATCTGCGGCCTGAAGTTCAGCGAGGTCGCGTTGATCTCGATGGGCTTGTCCAGCAGTCGGCCTTCCTGCTCGAGACGCGCCCAAAGGTTGGTGTCCTTGAGTGCGGTCAGCAGGCCGACCAGCGCGATCGGGATTCCGGTTTCCTGAATGAAGTCGATCTGGGCATCGAACGCGCTCTCGTCATCCTCATCGAGGCCGAGGATGAAGCCGCCCTGCACCTGCATCCCCTTCTGCTGGATCTTGCGCACGGCGGTGAACAGGTAGTTGTCGTCGCGCACGTTGATGTTCTGAGGCTTCTTCATCTTCTTGAGAGCCTTTGGATTGGGCGTCTCGATACCCAGGAAGACGGTGTCGAAGCCGGCCTCGATCATGACGTCCATGAGGTCGTTCATGCGGACCAGGTTCACGCTGGCCTCGGTAGACAGCGTAAACGGATACCCGCGCTCCTTCTGCCACTCGGCGATCGCCGGCAGGAGACGCGTCACCTCGCGCTTGTTGCCGATGAAGTTGTCATCGACGAGGAAGAGCGGGCCGCGCCAGCCCAGTTCGTGCAGGTGATCGAACTCGGCCACCATCTGCTCGGGCGTCTTCGTGCGCGACACGCGGCCGTACAGCTTGGTAATGTCGCAGAACTCGCAGTCGAAGGGGCAGCCCCGCGAGAACTGGAGGCACATGGAGTAGTAGTCGTTCATGTCGATGAGGTCGAAGCGCGGAAGCGGCGTGACGGTCACATCCGGCTTTCGCGGCGCTCGATAGACCTCCTTCGCGGTGCCGTTTTCCAGGTCGTGCAGGAAGGCGGGGAAGGTCTCCTCGACCTCGTCGAGGACGAAGTGGTCGATGCCCTCCATTTCGCGGTGGAAGGTCGTGGGGTGAGGTCCGCCGGCGATGACCGGAATCCCGGCCCGGTTGCAGCGCTCCACGACCTGCTCGAGCGATGGGCGCTGGACGATCATGGTCGACGTGAAGGCGAGATCCGCCCACTCCAGATCGCGGTCCTCGAGCGAGGTGACGTTGAGGTCGACCACGCGGAGGTTGTACCGGGACGGGAACATCGCTGCCACGGTGAGCAGGCCGAGCGGTGGAAAGGCGGCCCGGATGCCCAGAAGGTCCAGGGCGAAGTTGTTGCCCCAGTAGGTGGGAGGGTGCCTGGGGTAGAGGAGGAGCGCGTTCGGCATGGCTCAGGTCGCCCCTTCCAGGAAGTGATCCTCCGGGGCGTTCGCGAACGCGGACGGGGTGCGGCGGGCCCGTGGCCGGGAGACCTCGGCGGTGCGGCCGGATCCGTCCCCGTCCGTCTCGGCTTCATCCTCCCCGGCGGCTTCCTTGCCGTGAATGATGCCCTCCGCCAGCGACAGGGACGAGGCGGTGGTCATGAGCTCGAGCGCGCTGACGCGGTAGTTGAATTCGGCCTGAATGAACGTCCCGAGTTCGGCCACGGAGATGGAGGTCAACCCGAAACTCGACAGTGGTTCGTCCACCTCGCCGTCCTCGTGGCCGCAGAGTTCGGCGACCTTGGCGGCGATCTGCTCCACGACGCTCTCGAGTGTGAGTTCTCCGCCGGAGCCCGCTTCGAAGGCATCGTGATTGTGCATCACCCGCCCGATCCGCATGTAGTCCGGGAAGTCGACCGTCCACGCGGGACGCTCGAAGAGCGAGGTGACGAGGTGGGGTCGGTCGGAGAGCGTGCGTAATGCGTAGTCGAGGTTGGCGATGGCGAGGTCGGAGCTCACCGGCGGCATCCCCGCGGCGCGCATCATGCGCAGTACCGGAAGACTACGCGCGGCCATGCCCGCGTCGGCCACGGCGGGCATGTTGTACGTCAGGCAGGGCAGGCCCTGCCGGTGGCGCGCCCCGGCCAGGCCGTCCAGGAAGCCGTTGGCCCCGCTGTAGTTGATCTGCCCCGGATTGCCCAGCATCGAGGCGGTGGACGAGAAGAGGACGAAGTGGTCGAGTTCGAGGCCGGCGGTGGCCTCGTGAAGATGAAGCGCGCCGGAGGCCTTGGGCGCAAACACTCTCTGCAGCGACTCCATCGACATGTCGTCGAGCAGGCGGTCATCCAGTGCGCCGGCGAGATGGAAGACGCCCTTGAGCGGCCGCTTGAGCTGCCGGACACAGTGTTGAACGTCGGCCTCCACGGCCACGTCCCCGGGCACGATGTCGATTTCGGCTTCGGCTTCCATGTAGACGAGCGCACTCGCGCGCCGGACCCACTCGGCGTCTCGGCGACGCTGGGGGTCGCGGTCCATCAGCGTGAGGTGCCGCGCGCCGGACGCGACC
The DNA here is from genome assembly GCF_947581915.1 of Candidatus Palauibacter scopulicola. NCBI lineage: Bacteria > Pseudomonadati > Gemmatimonadota > Gemmatimonadia > Candidatus Palauibacterales > Candidatus Palauibacteraceae > Candidatus Palauibacter > Candidatus Palauibacter scopulicola. Next base: position 26,424 of record NZ_CANPWG010000062.1, on the reverse strand, counting down.
AGGTAGGGGATCAGGCGCAGCCCGAAACCGCCCAGGCCGCCCGTCACGAGATAGGTCGCTTCGGGGTCGAAGAGAGGGCGGATGTCCGCGATGGGAAATCCGGGATCCGTGCTGTCTTGCGGCGCTTTGAGCACCAGCTTGCCCTGATGCCCGCCGGTCGTCATCAGGCGCAACGCCTTGCCGTAGTCCCGGTAGGGAAAAACGGTGACGGGGAGCGGCGGCAGCGCACCCCGCCCCAGCAGGTCCATGCAGGTTTCGGAGATCTCGCGCGTCAGGTCGGGATCGTCCAGCATCAGACGGTCCACGTCGATGGCCGCGAAGCGGAGGTTCTTCCGGAAGATCCGTAGCCCGAGGTCGTTGTCGGCGTAGATGTCGATCTTTCCGATTTCGCAGTGCCAGCCGCCCGGACGGAGCGCCCGCAGACACAGTTCGATGTGCCTCCCGGCCAGGGAGTTCAGCACGACATCCACCCCCTCGCCGCCGGTCGCCGCCATCAGGTCGTCGTACCAGTCATAGCTGTGCGAATCGAAGGCGCCTCGCACTCCCATCGCCAGGAGTTGCTCACGTTTGCTCGCGCTGCCGGCCGTCGCGTAGATCTCGGCGCCAACGTGCCTGGCCAGGGCGATCGCGGCCTGTCCGACCCCACCCATCGCGGAGTGTATCAGGACACGCTGGCCCTCCCGGAGGCGGGCCAGGTGAATCAGCGAGTAGTACGCCGTGACGTAGACCGACAGCGTCGACGCGGCCTCCTCCGTGCTGAGCCGATCCGGCTTGGCGAAGACGAGGTATTCGGGGACAACCGCGTGGTTGGCAATGCAACCGCCGGCGATGAACGCGACCCGGTCGCCGACCGCACAGTGCCGCACCTCCGAGCCGATCCGCCGAACCGTGCCGCTCCCCTCCATCCCCACCTCGCGTCCGAGTGCCGAACGCTCGTATGCGAGGGCGGGCAGCAGCCCCAGCGTGACCATCACGTCGCGGAAGTTGAGCGCCGCGGCCTCGACGTCGATGTGCACATCGTTCGGCCCGAGGGGAGGGAGTTCGTACGTCTTCATCTGGAGGCCGGCGATCTGACCCGGGTTGTCCAGCGTCAGCCGATACTCCGCGTCGTCGCCCGCGGCGACCTGGGAGTACCGCTTCCTGATGCTGGAAATGCGCGGCACCCACAGCCGGTTCTCCCGCACGGCCAGTTCCCGCTCGCGCAGGTCGCGCCGCGCCAGCCGGGCGAGCGTCCGGAGATCATCCGCGTCGCCAAGGTCCACCAGGCGAAAATCGAGCTTCGCCTCGTCGCCGACCTCCATGGCCATGCTGCGCACGGCGCCCCACAGCGCACTTCCCCGCGGGTGTTCCACGTCGAGGGCCGCACGGCAGGTGACCACGCTGAGACGACAGACATGATTTGCGTCGGCCCGACGGGTGGACACGAGCGCCTGGACGAACCCGATGAAGTGCGCGGCCGCCCTTTCGCCCGTCGGATCCTCGGGGTCGGTGCCGCAGAAGTAGTCGACCGCACGCAGGTCGGCCGCCTGCGACCAGGCCTCGAGCGTCTCGAAATGTCCCCTGACGACCGCCTCGTGCGGAATGGGTCGCACGGTGTCGGGGGCGTCCAGCAGCGCGGTCCAGCCGGACGCCCAGCTTGACGGCTCCCCCAGCACCCAACGCGGTCCCGGAAGCGGGCGGTCCGCGGTTTCGGCGTCGTAGGCGTGCGGAGCCTGCAACAGCGTGGTACGCCGACCGGCCCTGACGATCGTCCACCCCTCTCCGGGCTCGATGCTGTCGCCGTCTGTGTGACGGACCAAGGCCAACCCTCCCTCGACGCTCAGGCGTTGCAGGAACTGCCAGCCGTCCGAGCCGGGGAAGTCGTCCGACCCGTGCAGGAACATGATCTCGACGCTGCCGGGGCGAAGGAGCCCCTCGTCTGTTGAGGACCCGCATGCCGGGTCGAGACCCTGGAAGCGCAGCGCCGCATCCTGCTGGTTGAAGGCGTCATAGTGGACCCGGGCCGTCTCCTCGCTGTCGCTCACGAGCCAGAACTCGGATCGGGCGTCCGGGCGCGTCAAGTGGTCCAGACAGTCGGCGAGCATGGTCCGGTCGGGTTCGCGGGATCCGGAAAACTCGACCGCATGACAACTGTATCCTCCGTCCCCGTCCGCCCGTTCGAGCGCCGCGATCAGGGCGGCCGGCTCGATCTCTCCATCGGGCAGCCAGTCCTGCAGTGCCTTGCCTCGGGGGACGAACTTCGGTTGCCACGCAATTTCGTGCTTGCTCTTCGGCAGGTCGTTCCAGCGCGGATTCGAGGTGAAGTACGTGTACTGTCCGATGTGGGCGATGAGATGCCCGGTGTCGCTGTCGTAGAAGCTGATCGCGCCGGCGGCGCGCTCGCCACGCTGAACCGAGTACTGCCCGCGCTCGTTCGCATCCATCCAGTCTTCGCTCGGCCTGGTCACGTGGCAGGTGATCCGCGGACCGGTGGGCGGGCGCAGGAACGTCGCCCGCTCCGCGCGCTGAGGGATGGCGAAGAGGTGGGAAGCGGTCAGGAGGTGCGACAGGAAGATCTGCAGCCCTCCGTCGAGCAGTGGCGGGCACCCGACGTAACCCTCTTCCCGGCCCGTCGCCCAGAGTTCTTCGTCCATCTCGATGTCGACGATCAGGGCCCTGGATTCAGGGTTGAGTTCGAACAGCCGGATGGTCTGGAAATAGGGACCGTACTGGAAGGTCTCGCTGAGAACCGCCTCGATCCGTTCGTAGAAGTCACTCCGCCGGGCGAAGACGGTCTCGCAGGAGGAGCGGTCGATTTCCTCCAGGCGGGCCGGGACGCCGGCGGGGTGCTCGTCCTCGATCAGGGCCACCCGGCCACGGCAATGGATCTCGCTCGTGGCGTCCACATCGTACGACCGGGACGAGATCGTGAAGGTGAACTCGTCGGGCGCGGTGGGAACCGGATGGAGGGCCGTCTGCAGCCGCACCGGCGTCCCGGGCACCGGGCACGGCTGCAGGAATTCGAGGACCTCGAAGTGAACGGGAACGCCCCCCAGCGCCTGAAGGACGAGTTCGATGTAACCTGCGGCCGGCATGATTGCGGCGTGGTGAACGCGATGGTCCGTCAGCCAGGGAAAGTCCTTCTCGGACAGCCGCGCCTCGAAGAGCAGGTGGTCGCTCGGCACCCGGTGGCCCACCAAAGGGCCGTGAGAGTACTCGCCCTGCCGGACGAAGAACTCGTTGTCGGTCAGGGGATCGATCAGCGCCTGCTCGTCGCGGGGATGGCCGGGAAGGAGGTGGGCGATCGGCTGTGGCCGCGGATACTGAACCGCGAAATCGAGAGCGACGCCGGACCTGAACAGCGACGCGAGAGCCTGCTGAAAACCAAGCCGGTCGTCCGAGTCGCGCTGGAGGCTCGGAATGCTGACCGGCATCGGCGAGATCCGTTCCAGACACTGGACCACCGCCGATTGGAGCGCGCTGTGGGGGGCGATTTCCAGGAACAAGTCCGGACGAAACTCGCGCACGATCGTGTCGATCGCGCGCGCGAAGTGCACGGGTTCGCGGATATTCGTCCACCAGTAGGCGCCATCCAGGCGTTCCGTGCGATCGCCGGTCACGGACGACACGAAGGGGACCCCGGCGTCGAACGCGCAGTCATCCAGGAACGCCAGGGCCTCGCGCGCGTCCTCCCGGATGGGATCCATGGCTGAGGAATGGAACGCGATATTCCCCGCAAGCAGCTGGTTCTGCACGTTGCGGCGATCCAGCTCCGCCATGACCGGTCTCAACTCCGCCTCGGGACCGCAGGCGACGACGCTGGCCGGTGCGTTCTCGCAGGCAATCTCCACCTGCATCGGTCGATCCCCGCCGGGCCGAAACGCGATGTCGAGCGAGTCGAGCACGTCCTCCACGCCAGTGAGATCGAGGCCGATCGCCAGCATCCTGCCCGAACCGGCCCTGCGCTGCTGCAACGTCGCGCGGTGGTAGACGAGCCGCGTCGCTTCGGCGAGCGAGAGGGCCCCGGACGCGTAGGCAGCCGCGACCTCGCCCGAACTGTGCCCGACGACGCATTCCGGATGCACGCCCCAGGTCTTGAAGAGTTCGAAGAGGGCGCACTGGATCATGAAGATCGCGGGCTGGGCGAGCCGGACCTCGTTGAGCTCCTCCTGGGGTGCGTTGAAGCAGGCGTCGCGCAGCGAAGTGTCCGAGTGTGTTCGCCAGTGGTCTTCGACGGCGTCGATCGCCCTGCGGAAGACGGGGTCGGCGTCGTAGAGTGCACGGCCGCAACCCGCCCATTGGGTCCCCTGGCCCGCAAACACCATCGCAATTCGGCGTTCACCATCGTCGGTCGTGCTGACGTTCGAGGGGTTTTCGGCGAATTCGTCGAGCGACGCGAGCAATTCCTCCCGATTTCGCACCGCAAAGGCGGTTCGGGCGGCGAAGTGCGTGCGACGGCGGCTGAGATTGCCCGCCACCGTATAGAGGTCGGTGCCGTTCTCGGCCAGTTGTTGCCGCAGCCGCCGGGCACCCTGCGCCAATGCGCCGGCGGTGCGGGCCGAAAGCGGGATCATGAACCCGCCGCGCGAAGCCGGATGCGACGACCAGACGCGCGGCTGCGGGGGCTGGTATTCCCGGACCACGCAATGGCCGTTGGCGCCGCCAAAGCCGAACGAATTGATGCCAACCACGACCGGCCGGTCCGGGAACGGTTCGCATTCCGCCTGCACCTGCATCCGGCCGCTATCGAAGTCGATCTCGGGATTCGGGACGACGAAGTTCCTTGAAGTCGGCGCGAAGGTGCGCCGCTGCATCATCAGAATGACTTTCAGCAGCGCACAGTGGAATGCCGCCGCCTCCATGTGCCCCAGATTGCTCTTCACGCTGGAGACCCGCAGCGGCACGTCGCGGTCGGCCGCCCCGAAGGCCTCCAGGATCGCGTTGCCCTCGATGCGATCTCCGACCACCGTGCCCGTCGCGTGCGCCTCGATGTAGTCGAACTCCGCCGGCGTGCGCCCGGCGCGCGCGCAGGCCGTGCGCATCAGGTCTACCTGCGCGTGACGGGTGGGGGCGGTGATGTACCGGCCCTGCGCGAGCCCGGAACTCCCATCGGCCGCACCGGCTGCGTTGACGGCGGTCCCTTCGATCACGGCATGGATGTGATCCCCGTCCCTCTCGGCCGCCACCAGGGGTTTGAGTGCGAAGATGAACGCTCCCTCCGAACGGATGTAACCATTTGCGTCGGCATCGAAGGAATGGCACTTGCCATCGGGGCTGATGACGCCCAAGGCATTGAACGAAGCGCTGAGCCGCGACGTCCCGAGGTAGTTCACCGACCCCACGACAGCCTGTTCACAGTCGCCGCAACGCAGCGCGGTCATGGCCGAATGGAGGGCGGTCAGGCTCGCCGAGCAGGCCGTGCAGTACGTGATCGACGGCCCCATCAAGTTGAAGTGGTACGACACCCGGTTGGCCAGCATGGCGAGACTGATCGTCGTGACATCGAACGGCCCCGCGCCGTGCATGGGGCGCCAGCTGGCCACGGCCGGGACCTGCGCCCCGATGAAGACGCCAGTGGAGCTGTTGCGCAGTGAGTGAAAGTCCCAGCCGACACGCTCGAAGGTCTCCCAGGAGCAGTTCAGCAACATGCGCACCTGCGGATCCATCGACAGCACTTCGTCCTGCGACAGGCCGAAGAGCTTGGGATCGATCAGCTTCTCGCCGTCCTCACGAATGAGACCTTCGTGAGGACTCGCAAATCGCCCCGGACCGGAGAAACGGCCAACCGGCCGATAGCCTCTGCCGTACCTTTCGGCAACGGGCTCCTGGACGATCTCGCGTTCGCGCAGCAACCGCCAGAAGTCGGAATCCGTCCGGATCCCGCCCGGCATTCGATAGCTGTACCCCACGATTGCAACGGGGGACTCCCGCGACGTAGGGGTCATCCTGCTGCCGCGACCGCTTCGGGCAGCTCCCGGTCAAAGCCTGCCGTTTGCATGGATTTCATCCGCCGACTGCCGGGTGCGAAACGTGCCGGGAACGACCCGGTCGCCTGGGCCTGCTACGGACCGCTACACCGGCTCCGGAACCGGACTTCGTCGTTGAATCAGGAGTCCGCGACGTAGTCCCGCACCGCCTCGTCGGCGGTGTCGAACAGCTGCTTGCGCATTTCCTTCCGCCGATTCCTGAACGCCTTCACCATCTCCCACAACGCGTCGCGCACGCGTTCCACCGCTGCCTCCCGCGCTTCCTCGGGCAGAGTGGTGCCGCTCGTGAACTCGTACTTCTCGATGGCGAAGTCGGCGATGTCCAGGATGTTGTCTCCGACGATGCCGAAATCGACCGCGTTCCTCATTGCAGGGGCCGGGCGTGGCTCGCTCATCCGCTGCATCCTCGCTGAATGGGGGTTGGGGTTGCTGCTGGCTTACGCCACAGGATGTACGAAGCAGCCATCGCGGTCAACTGTGCCAGGCACGGTTCACGTGCACGGTCAGCACATCGGCGTTGTGGTACTGGTGATGTTTGACGGACGAGGCGTGGTGCCGCAGGAGCGCCAGCGACAGGTCGCGTTCGCTCGTCGGGTCGGGGCGGTCGCCGAGCAGGGCCAGCTGGTTCTCCAAGTTCCCCTCGTTGGTGGCCGCGGTGAACTCCAGCCCGGCGCCGAAGCGGAGGTTCCGGGCCACGACGCGCAGCCGGCGCTCCGCGCGGGCGGGGGCCTGTTCCCCCTCTTCCTCGCGCAGGAGACTCAGGAGCGCCTCTTCGGCCGCCGCCCGCAGGCGGTCCGTGGCCTTGCCGCTCCACTTGTACCTGGCCGCGAAGTCCTCGAGGAAGCTGTCGAGTTCCGCGAGGCTCTCCGGGCGCAACGCCAGTTCGATCCTGTGGCGGCGGGGCCCGGTCACGTCGAGAAACAGGTTCAGCAGCAGGATGGACAGCCCACCCACGGTGAGGCCGTTCGCCAGCATGCGGCCCATGGGCGTGGCGAGGTAGGCTGGGAAGATCGCCTGGAACTGGATCCCGGCGCCGATCCAGAACGCCAGCCCCGCGATCAGCGAGTACTGCCGGTCGATCCCCTCCTGGAAGAGGATCCGCATGCCCTGCACGAAGATGAGGCCGAAGACGACCATAATGTAGGCGCCCAGTACCGGTGCCGGGATCGACAGGATCACGGCCGTGAGCTTCGGCACGAAGGCGAGGGCGATGAAGCCGGCCCCGATGACGACGCCGATTCTCCGGGCGGCGACGCCGAGACCACTCGCCAGGGCGATCCCGGCGACGTACGGCCACGGCGGCAGCACGCCCGCGAGCCCGGACAGGAGCGTGCCGGCCCCGCAGGCGGCGACGGACCCCTGGACCCGGCGGAAGTCCACCGCCCGCGGCTCGCGCCGCGAGAGGTGCTGCATGCGGACGTTGTCGCTGACCTGCCGGATCGTGATCACGAACGACACGAAGAGGAACCCGGGCAGGAGCAGCCAGAAGCTCGCGTCGAAGCTCAGGTCCAGGCCGGCGGCCGGGGGGCTGGGGATCCCGATCCAGCGGGCCTCCGCCACGCGACCGAAGTCGAGAATCCCGAACAGGGCGGCGGTCACGCAGCCCGCGGCGATTCCGATGATGGCGTTCCAGGCCCGCACCCAGCGTTTGCCCCGGAGCAGCAGGCCGACGACGCACAGCATGGTGACCGCGGCGACGGTGGGGGCCGCGGCCGGCGGCGCGTTTTCCGGCACCCGCGTGAGCATGGCGAAGGCCAGCGGCATGATCGTCACGGCCACGAGCGCCGTCAGCGTGCCCGACACGACCGGCGTGATGATGCGCCGGAGCAGCGCCAGGCGGGCCGCCAGCGCCAGTTGGCACAGCCCCGCGGCGAGCACCAGCACCCCCAGCAGCGCCGGGCCGCCCGCCACGAGCGCGAGCGCGCCGACTCCGATCGAAGCCCCCGAGGCGCCCATGACGGTCAGCGTTCCCCCGCCGATGCCGGCCACGCGCCTGGACTGGACGATCGTGAGCAGGCCGCCGATCACCATGCTCGCGAAGATCGCCCAGCGGAGGTAGTCGGCGCTCTGGTCCGCGACGCGCGCGACGATCGTCGTGACCACCACCAGGGGCAGGCAGACGAGGATCGCCGTCTGCGCGCCGATCACGAGGCTCATCGCCCGCGGGGGGCGTTCGTCGGCCGCGAACCGCAGCTTCGCGACGTCCAAGAGAGGTCCGTTCGCCATCAGCGATCCTCCGTCACTGAATTCCGGAACTCGCGATCGAGTTTATCCGTCAACAGCTCCACGCACTCCGCCGGGGAGAGTTCCTCCGTATCCAGGCGCAGGTCGGGGTGTTCGGGCCGTTCGTAGGGACTGTCGACTCCCGTGAAATTCCTGATCTCTCCCCTTAGCGCCTTGGCGTAAAGTCCCTTCGGGTCGCGCTCCGCGCACGCCTCCAGAGACGCGTCCACAAAAACTTCCATGAAGTCGCCGGGCGCGAACAGGCTTCGGGCGTAGTTGCGTTCCGACCGGAACGGGCTGATGAAGGCGACGATGACGATCAGCCCCGCATCGACCATGAGGCGGGCCACCTCCGCCACTCGGCGGATGTTCTCCACCCGATCCGCCTCCGTGAAACCCAGGTCCCGGCACAGGCCGTGGCGCACGTTGTCGCCGTCCAGAAGGTACGTATGCCGCCCTTCGATGGTGAGGCGGCGGTCGAGCAGGTTGGCGATGGTGGACTTCCCCGAAGCGGACATCCCGGTCAGCCATACACACTGGGCGCGCTGGAGCTTGAGCCGCGAGCGGACATCCTTCGAGACGTCCAGCTCCTGCCATTTCACGTTCGCCGCCCGCATGAGCGGGAAGAGGATCGTGCCGGCGGCGGCCGTCGCGTTCGTGGCGCGGTCGATCAGGATGAAGCCGCCCAGTGCGCGCGACTCGTCGAAGGGAGCGAAGGGGACGCGGCGGTCGGTCGCGAGGTTCACGGTGCCGAGGTCGTTCAGGCGCAGCACGGAAGCGGCCAGCTCGTTGCCGTTGGACACATCCAGCCGGTGCCGGATCCGGGTGACGGCGGCGCCCACTTCCCTCGAGTGGAGCTTCATCGCGTACCGGCGGCCCACGGCGAGCGGCTCTTCGTGCATCCAGACGAGACGCGCCTGGAACTGGTCCGCCGCCTCGACGGGTTCGTCGGCGTCCGCGACGACGTCGCCCCGGGTGACATCGACACCGGGAGCGAGGGTCAACGTCACGGAGTCGCCGCGGGCGGCGCGGTCGCGGGTCCCTTCCCCCACCACGATCGATGCCACGCGGCTCTCGGTCCCGGCGGGCGAGATGCGGACGGCATCACCCACCGCCACCGCGCCCGCGGCCACGCGCCCGCAGTAACCCCGGAAGTCGGTGTGCGGCCGATTCACATACTGGACCGGCATCCGAAACGGCCCGTCGGCGCCGGCCCCCTCGACATCCACGGTCTCGAGGTGGGCGAGGAGGGTCGGGCCGTCGTACCACGGCGCCGACGTGCCGTGTCGGGTGAGGTTGGCCCCGGTCAGCGCCGAGACCGGAATCGCCTCGACCGCGGCCAGGCCGATCTCGTCGGCGATCGCGCGCCAGGAGGCGCGGATCGATTCGAAGACGTCCCGGTCCCATTCGACGAGATCCATCTTGTTCACCGCGAGAACCGCGTGGCGGACGCCGAACATGGCCGCGATCCGGGTGTGCCGCGCCGTCTGCGGCAGAACTCCCTTGCGCGCGTCCACCAGGACGACGGCCAGGTCGGCGGTCGAGGCGCCGGTGGCCATGTTGCGCGTGTACTGCTCGTGGCCGGGCGCGTCGGCCACGATGAATCTGCGGCGCGGCGTCTCGAAGCTGCGGTACGCGACGTCGATCGTGATGCCCTGTTCGCGCTCGTCCCGCAGTCCGTCGACGAGCAGGGCGAAGTCGGTCGCCTTCCCCTGCGTGCCGTAGCGGGCCGAGTCGTGTTCGACGCGCGTCAGCTCGTCCGAGAAAACCTGGCGACAGTCGTACAGCAGCCGGCCGATGACGGTGCTCTTGCCGTCGTCGACGCTGCCGCAGAGCACGAAGCGCAGGGTCGGCGGCATCAGAAGTAGCCCTGCTTCTTCTTGCGTTCCATCGAGCCGTCGCGGTCATGGTCGATGAGACGCCCCGCCCGTTCCGAGCGGTCCGTGCAGAGCGTCTCGGCGATGACCGCGTCGAGCGTATCCGCGTCGCTCTCGACGGCGGCGGTCAGCGGGTAGCAACCCAGCGTCCGGAAGCGGATGCGCCGTTGCCGCGGCGCCTCGCCCGGGAGCAGCGGCAGTCGGTCGTCGTCGACCATGATCCACCCGCCATCCCGCTCGACGACGGGACGTTCGGCGGCGTAGTAGAGCGGTACGATCGGGATCTCTTCCGCGCGGATGTACCGCCAGACATCCGCCTCGGTCCAGTTGGAGAGCGGCGACACGCGCAGGGATTCTCCGGGCCCCAGCCGGGTGTTGTACAGGTTCCACGGCTCCGGACGCTGCGTCTTCGGATCCCATTGGTGGGCCGCGTCGCGCAGCGAGAACACGCGTTCCTTGGCGCGCGACCTCTCCTCATCCCGCCGCGCGCCGACGAAGATGATGTCGTACCCGCCCTCGTCGAGCGCCTGCCGCAGCGCGACTGTCTTCATGACGTCGGTGTAGCGTTCCGATCCGTGGTCGAACGGATTGACGCCTTCGCGCAGCCCGTCCTCGTTGGTGTGAACGCGGAGTTCCACGCCCGCTTCCGCTGCGGTGTGGTCCCGGAACGCGATCATCTCCCGGAACTTCCACGTCGTGTCGATGTGGAGCAGCGGGAAGGGCGGCGCGGCCGGCCAGAACGCCTTCCGGGCGAGGTGCAGGAGCACCGAGGAGTCCTTCCCGATCGAATACAGCATCACGGGCCGCGACGCCGCCGCGAGGCCCTCCCGGAGGATTTCGATCGCCTCGGACTCCAGCGACGCCAGCCAGGCGCCCGAGAGATCGCTCAGCGCTCGACCCCTCCCGCGGCCAAGCCGAGTCGGGGCTTTCGCCGCCAGCGAACGAAGGCCCGCTTCGCCCGCATCGTGAACGTGTAGTTCATCATCGCCAGAGCCGGCACGGCGAGCATGATGATGAAGGTCGCGAACAGAATCCCGAACCCGAGGCTCACCGCCATGGGCGAGAGGAACTGCGCCTGCGTGCTGCGCTCCAGGATGATCGGCGAGACCCCCAGGAAGGTGGTCACGGAGGTCAGCATGATGGGCCGGAAACGGACCTTCGCCCCCTGCACGATGGCCTCCGACATCGGAAGCCCCGACCGATGGCGTTCGTTGATGAAGTCGATGAGGACGAGCGAGTCGTTCACGACCACGCCCGACAGGCCCACGAGCCCGAACATGGAGAGCATGCCGAGGTCGAGCCCCATGATCAGGTGTCCGATCGCGGCGCCGACGAGCCCCAGCGGGATCGAGGCCATGACGACGAGCGGCTGCAGGTACGAGCGGAAGGGGATGGCGAGGAGCGCGTAGATCGCCAGCAGGGCGAGCAGGAAACCGCGGGCGATCCCCTCGAAGGCCAGCGTCTGCTGGCGCTGCTCGCCGCCGAACCCGTAGCGGAGGCCCGGGTATCGGGCCTGCAGTTCCGGCAGGATCGCGGAGGTGATCTCCGTGTTCACCTCCTGTCCCGTGATCACGGCCGCGTCCACATCCGCCGTGACCGTCACGATGCGGCGCCCATCGATCCGGTTGATGGTCGATGAGGCGACCCCGAAGGACACATCCGCGACCTCCGACAGCGGCGCCTCACCGCCCGTCGGCGTGCGGATCCGGTAGTCCTGGAGGTCGGCGAGCGTGTTGCGCTCCGATTCCGGGAGCCGCACGTAGACGCGCACCTCGTCGCGGCCCCGCTGCAGGCGGTAGACCTCGTTTCCGAAGAACGCCCCGCGCACCTGGCGCGCCAGGTCGTCGAGCGTGATCCCGAGGGTGCGGGCGGCGGGCCTGAGTTCCAACTCAAGCTCGCGCTTGCCCTGGCCCCGGTCGTCGCGGACCTCCGTCACGCCCGCGATGCGCACCAGGCGGTCCGTGAAGGCCGGCACCGCCGCGTTCAGCATCGCCGTATCCGGATGGGAAAGCTCCACCTGCACGGGCGAACCGAGATCGATGAGGATGGAGCTGAACGTGAGTTCCCGCGCGCCGGCGACCGGCCCGACGCGCTCCCGCCAGGCCCGCTCCACCTCGGTGGCCGGCAGGTCCCGGATCTCCGGGTCGGTCAGCCGCAGGCTCACCTCGGCGATGTTCGACCGGACGAAGCTCGCTTCGGCAGCCATGCCGGGCCCACCCGCCTGGGAGGGACGCTGCCCGACGCTCGTGAAGACCGCTTCGACCAGGGGCGGCTCGTCATCCGGCAACTGCGCCTCGAGTTCCGCGATCGCCGCGTATCCCTGCCCCTCCACGTAGCTGGCGACTTCCGCGGTGCGCTCGCTCGTCGTCCCCTCCGCCATCTCGATGTAGGCGACGACCTCCTCGCCCTCGATCACGGGCAGAAGGCTGAACCGCAGATGCCGCCCCGCCACCAGCCCCCCAACGATCATCAGGGAAGAGACGGCTCCGAGCACGGTCAGCCCCGGGCGCCGCACCGCGAAGCGCACGGAGCGCTCCAGCGGACCGTCGATGAAGCGCTGCAGGTTCGTCTGGACGAGCGTCTGCAGGCGGTAGACGGGCCCGAGCAGGCCTCCCTTCCCGCGGCTCGCGCCCGGCGCCGGGAGGTGCGAGAGGTGGTAGGGAAGGATGAACAGGACCTCGACGAGCGAGAGGAGCAGCACGGAGATCACGATCGCGGGGATCACGTAGAGGAACTTCCCGAGGCTGCCCGGCACGAACAGCAGCGGGGTGAACGCCGCCACCGTCGTGAGCACGGCGAAGATCACGGGCACGGACACGCGTCTCGTGCCCTTGATCGCCGCCCGCAAGGCGGCCGTTCCTTTCTCCCGTTCGGCGAAGATGTTCTCTCCCACCACGATCGCGTCGTCCACCACGATCCCGATCGCGAGGATGAAACCGAACAGCGCCATCATGTTGATGGAGATGCCGGCCCACGCCATCACCGCGAACACGCCGGCGAAGGAGAGGAAGATCCCGACCGCGGTCCAGAACGCGAGGCGCAGGTCGAGGAAGAGGGCCAGCGCGATGAGGACCAGGATCAGACCCAGCCGGCCGTTCTTGATGAGAAGGTCGATGCGGCTCTGCAGGTACGAGGCTTCGCTGCGCCAGATGCTGTAGTCGACGCCCCGCGGCAGGGAGCCGGCCAACTCCTCCTCCAGGTAGCGCTCGACTTCGTCGGAGATCTCCAGCACACGCTCATCGCCCGTCCGCAGGACCTGGACGAAGGCCGTCGGTTGCCCGTTGTAGGCGTTGATGAGGTCGACGTCCTCGAAACCGTCCCGGATGTCCGCAACGTCGGAGAGGCGGAGCATCGACCCGTCGACGTTCGCCCGCACGACGATGTCTGCGAAATCCGCCCGGGTGTAGTTCTGGCCCCGGATGTGAACGAGAATCTCCTCGCGGTCCGTCTCGACGCTCCCGCCGGGAAGGTCGAGGCTGCCCCGCCGCACCGCCGCGGACACTTCGTCGAGGGTCAGACCGTGCGCGCGCAGGGCCGCCTTCGACACTTCGATCGAGATCTCGTACTGCCGGACGCCGGACACGCGGACGAGCGAGATCGTCGGCAGCGAGGTGAGGTCATCCTTGACCCGGTTCGCGATCTCCTTGAGCGTCCGCTCGGGAACGTCGCCGAAAACCGCGATCTCCATGACGCGGCCCTCCGCGGTCAGCGCGACCACCTCCGGCTCCTCCGCGTCGACCGGAAAGCTGGTGATCCGGTCGATGGCGGACTTGATCTCGTCCAGCGTCTTCGACTCGTCCGTGCCCAGCGACAGTTCGGCGAGCACGATGCCGACACCCTCCGAGGCGGCGCCCGTCACGCGGTCGACGCCCTGGATGCCCGTGATCCGCTCCTCGACCCGCCGCACGATCGCCTGCTCGACTTCGTCGGGGGACGCTCCGGGGTACTGGACCTGTACCTGGATCGTGTCGAGGGAGATCTCGGGGAACGTCTCCTGGGGCAGACTGATGAGGCTCACGAATCCCGCCAGGATGATCAGCACCATCAGCAGGTTCGCGGCGACGCCGTGCTTGGCCATCCACCCGATCGCCCGCCTCATGAGCCGTCTCCTTCCCGCTCGTCGCCGTTGGCGCCGCGCTCCCACGGCTCGGCGCTCTCCAGCAATTGAACCGGCCGCACCGTCATGCCCTCGGTGACGAAGAGGAGCATCGAGACGATGACCGGGGTGCCGTCCGGGATCGGTCCGAGCACGACGGCTTCATCGTCCACTTCCTGGATCGGCTCGACCGGGGTCATGACGAGCAGCGTGTCGTCCGCCACCGTCCACAGGACATCGCCGTCGCGGACGGCGGCGGCCGGGACGACGGCGTATTCCTCGAAGCTCGTGCCTTCGATGTCCACCGTCGCGTAGCTGCCGATCAGGAGCGGCGGGCGGCGGGGGTCGTTTTCCGGGGGCGTGAACGGTTCAGGGACGGTGACGACCACGTCGACCGTCCGAGTCTGCTCGTCGAGCGCCGCCTCCGCCCGGTCCACGTATCCCGACCACGCGTACTCGACGCCGCCGTACTCGGACACGATGTCGACCGGGATGCGGGTCGCCGCGTCGCCCGCCCGCGCGTTCCACAGGCGCTCGATCAGGGCCGCCTCGTTGTCGCTCAGCGGCACGACGATCTCCACCGCGTCCGTCGCGTACAGGCGGCCGACGGACTGTCCGGCCGCGACGAACTGTCCGAGGTCGACGGTCTCTTCACGCACGATGCCGTTGAACGGAGCCCGGATCCAGGTCCGTTCCAGCGCCAGCCGCGCGTCTTCCAGCCTGGCCCGGGCGCTCCTGAGGGCCGCCGCGGCCGCATCGAGCTGCGGCTGCCGCGTGACGAGCGCGTTCGGCGGCGTGGGGTCGAGGTTCTCGCGGGCGGCGAGCCGCCTCCACTCGTCGAGGGCCAGCCGCGCGTTTTCCTCGGCTTCCAGCAACGCCACCTCGCGCTGGGCGACGTCCGCCTCCGCAGCCTCGACGGCGTTCTCGTAGTCGGCCGGGTCCACGCGCAGGAGCGGCTCGTTGGCGACGAAGCGCCCGCCGCTCACGAGGGCGGGCGAGGTCCAGACCACCCGCCCGCCGACCTGCGAGGCGATCGTGACTTCCGCGCTGGGACGGACGGTGCCGCCGCCCCGCACCTTGATCGCGCCCTGGGTCACGCGGGCCGGCACCGTGCTGACCGTGGGGACCACGCGCGGAGGCTCCACCTCCGCCGGTTCGGCGCGCATGCCGAACAGCAGCGCGAAGCCGAACACCCCCACGCCGATGACGATCGCCCCCTGCACCAGCCGCTTCGTGAACGCGGGCGGGGCGACGGGCGCCCCCGTGTCCCCGGCCTCGTGCGGGGTGTGCGGCGTGTGCCGCGATCCGTCTTCCATCGTTCCGCCCTATCTCCGGTCTGGGAGCGACGCCGCGCCCCCCGGGTCTTCATTCGTTTCGATGTCCTCGACATCCTCCGCCACCCACGCGCCGCCCAGGGCCCGGTGCACGGCGAGCCGCGCCTCTCCGATGCCGCGTTCGGCGAGCACCCGGGTGGTTTCGGCGCCGTTCAGATTGACTCGCGCGTCCAGGTACTCGACGTAATCCCCCACTCCGCTCTGGTAGCGCTCCAACTGGTTCTCCAGCGAGGCGCGGGCGTCGGCGACCTGTTCCACGACCTGCGCGTACCGCTCCCGCTCGTTCTCGAACTGCCGCAGACTCGTCCGCACCTCCCGGTAGGCGCCCAGGACCGTGCGCGCATAGGCGATCAGCGCCTGGTCGTACTGCGCCCAGGCCGCCCCGACGTTGGCGCGCAGGCGGCCGCCCTGGAAGATCGGCGCGACGAGGCCGCCGATCAGGTTCGTGAACCACTGGTCGACCAACCGCAGATCCCCGAGTTCGCCGGCCTGGCGGCCGGCGGCCCCGTTCAGGGAGATCGTCGGGAGCAGTTCGGCCCGGCGCGCCCCCACCCGCCGGCGCGCCGCCTCGACGCGCTCGAACGCGGCCATGACGTCGGGCCGGTCCTCGAGCAGCGACACCGGCAGCCCGCCGGGAATCGGGGTCGTATCGACCGCCGGCTCGAGTGTCGGCGGCAGAAGGTCTTCGATCATCCCCGCGTACCGTCCGACGAGGAGGGCCAGGCGCCCCTCGGCGTCGTCCACGGCCGTGCGCAGCCCCGGCAGGTTCGACTCGGCGGTCCGGTACTGCTGGCGGATCGCATAGAGTTCGAAGGTGTTCGTGACGCCGGCCTGGTAGCGCTCCCGGGTGAGTTCGGCGCGCTCCCGCAGCAGGTCGACGTTATCCTCGGCGATGGCGAGCTGGGCTCGCGCCGAGACGACCTCGAGATACGTCGAGATGGTGGACGCGATGACCGTGAGCCGCACGGTCTCCGCGTCCGCCCGGGAAGCCAGGAAGTCGCGGACCGCCGCCCCGGATTCGTTGCGCAGCCGGCCCCAGAAATCGAGTTCGTAGGCGAAACCGAGCGAGGCCGAGTAGGTCGTGAACTCGAACCGGTCGGGGAAATCGAAGCTGAACCCCGGGAAGGGGCTGTCGCCGCCGTCGCCGCCATCGTCGCCTCCGAACTGCGACCCCAGGCCCGTGTTGGCGGGCGTGCTGGACCGGTTGCCGTTCGCGTCGAGCGTCAGCGCCGGGAAGAGCGGCGCCCGCGCGATCCGGTACCGGTGCCGCAGTTCCTCGAGCCGCGCGACGGCCTCGTGCAGGTCGAGGTTGGCGACGAGCGCCGTCTCGATCAGGCCGTCCAGCGTCGCGTCGTCGAACGCCCGCCACCAGTCGCGGGGCTCGGGCGCCGCTTCGGCCGGGGGGGCTTCCGCATCGTACGCCGCGGGGAGTTCGGCCACCGCGGCCGGGAGCCGGGGGCCCGGCGCGAACGAACACGCGCCCGCCGCCGCGAGCAGGAGAAACCCGCCCGCTCGTGCGAATCCGGACGCGCCGACCCCGGCGAGCGACGTCGCGGCGCTCACGCGAGTTCCTCCGTCCGAACCATGCCTTCGGCCGGCCGCAGGCCCGCGAGCAGGAGGTCGACGATGTGCGCCTTCCGTTCCTGCAGGAAGCGGTCGAAGTCCTCCACCGCGCGGGAGTGGAAGAGGCGCACCGTCGGCAGGGCGACGAACGGAAACAGGCAGGCGGACACGATCGTGAGCAGCGTGTGCCGGAGGTCGATCTCCCGGATCTCGCCCGCCCCGATGGCCGCGCGCAGCCGGTCCTCGAGCAGGAGCCCCGGCACCTCCTCGCGCGCCTCGATCGCGGCCGCGAGGTGGCGCTCGAGAACCCCGCCGCCGCACAGGCATTCGTTCAGCATGAGGCGGGCCATGTCCTGGTGCTCGTAGATGTAGTCGATGTAGCCGTACACGAACGCGCGCAGGCTGTCTTCGACCCCCTCCTCCGCGCGCAGCGACTGGCTGAGCCCGGCCATGAACTGCCGGCATCCGTGCTCGAACACGGCCTCGTAGAGCTGTTCCTTGGTGCGGAAATAGTAGTGCAGCAGCGCGCGATTGATCCCCGCGTGATCGGCGATCTCCTGCAGTCGGGCGCCGTCCCGCCCCTTGCGGGCGAAAACCGTCAGCGCGGCGTCGAAGATCCTCTGTTCGGTATCCGGCGGCCGTTGTTCGGTGTCCGGCGGTCGTGTGGCGGCCGGTGCTTGCGGCACCATCGCGGTCCTCGCGTTATCCAAATCGTTTAACAATCTTGTCAAGAAGGTTCGGACCCTAGTCACGGCTCGTACCGCGCGCAAGTTTCCCGCGGGCGGGATGTTCGGCCGCTGGAGCCGGGCAGGACCTTTCGCCACGGGCTTGGCCACGCGCTGTTGGGACCCAGGAGACCGACGGAGGATCCATGAAGTCAGGAATCCGGATGCACGGCACGACCGTTCTCGCGATACTTGCGTTCGCGGCGGTTCCGCCCGGTCTGGGCGCGCAGAGTGCGCCCCAGGTCGCGCGCTCGGCGGATGGAGTCGTCGTCGCAGCGCAGCCGCTGGCCGCGGCCGCGGGCGCGCGGATGCTGGAACTCGGGGGGAACGCCGCGGATGCGGCCGTCGCCGCCGCGTTCGCGATCTCCGTGGTCGAACCGAGCATGAACAGCATCGGGGGGCGCAACCAGATCCTCATCCGGACGCCCGACGGCGGGGTCGCGGGCATCGACGGGACGACGTCGGTCCCGCTCGGCTACGACCCGGCCACGGCGCCCCGCGCCGCCTACGGCTATCCGACCGTCGGCGTGCCCGGGTCGGTCGCGGGCCTCATGCGCCTGCACGAGGAATACGGATCCCTCCCGCTGACCACGATCATGGCCCCGGCGATCGATTACGCGGCGCACGGGTTCCGGCTGTTGCCCGGCGAGGCGCGCCGCCAGGCGGGATCGCGCGACCAGGTGGCGGAGACCGAAGGCGCCCGGCGCTACTACCTGAAGGCCGACGGATCACCCTACCGCCCCGGCGACCGGCTCGTGCAGTCCGACATGGCCGAGACGCTGAGGGCGATTTCCCTCGGCGGCGGCGACGCCTTCTACGGCGGGGAGATCGCCGGCCGCATCGCCGACGACATGGCGGCGAACGGAGGTTTCCTGACCCGCGAGGCGCTGGCAGCCTACGAAGCGGAGGACTCGCGCATCGTGCGCGGATCCTACCGGGGGTTCGAGATCGTCGGTTCCGACATCCCGGCCTCCGGCGCGATGGCGATCCTTGCCCTCCAGATCGCCGAGGTCTTCGATCCCGACGGCATGAGCGACGAGGCGTGGGCCTCCGTCATCGCCCAGTCCCTCGCCCTCGCCATGACGGAATACCGCCGGCCGAGTTCTGACTCCTCCGCCGTGCGCGTGACGTCAAAGACCTTCGCCCGCCAGCTCGCGGAGCAGGTCCGGGTGCCCGCGGAGGCCGCCATCGAAGCCGGCACGGAGTCCTGGGCGGCGTTGGAGGCCGCGTCGGGGGCCGCGTCAGGGCCCGCAGCTTCATGGTCTGCGGCCGGCGGTGCGGCGTTGCACCTGCCGCCGGAGGACGGCCACACGACGCACCTCTCCGCCGCCGACGGAAACGGCATGGCCATCGCGCTCACCCAGACCATCGGCCCCGGCATGGGCGCGAAGGTCGCCACCCCCGGACTCGGCTTCCTCTACGCCGTGACGCTGGGCGGCTACCTCGGGATCAGCGAGCCGGGCGAGCGCGCGCGGTCCGGCATCACGCCCTTCATGGTCCTCGACGACGGCGAGCCGTTCCTCGTCCTGGGCGCGGCCGGGGGCATCCGCATCATCTCGGCGGTCGTGCAGGCCGTGACTCGGGTCGTCGACGACGGTCTGGCGCTACCCGCCGCGCTCGCGGCCCCCCGCGTGCACCCCGACATGGGTCCCGACGGGCTCGCGGGCTTCTCCGTGGAAGCAGGCCCCGAGGACGGCTGGTCCGGGGCTTCGGTGGAGGAATTCCGGGAGATGGGATTCGAGATCACGCCCACGCCGCGGCAGGGCGCGTTCGGGCGCATCCACGGCCTGCAGTACGACGCCGCGACGCGCACCTGGATCGGCGCCGCCGACCCCGACTGGGAGGGCGCCGCCGTGGCGCCCCGCCCGGCGGGGCCGACAGGAGGTCGAGACTAGCGGGAGGCGGACATCCGGCTGGCCGCGCACGCTGACAGCCGGCTGGCCGCCGGCGTCTAGCCCGACTGCATACCCGGGCAGCCGGCGGCCTCGGCCACAGCGCGCGCGATCAGCACCTGCGCGAGGTGGACGCGGTATTCCGAACTCGCGTTCTCATCCGCGGGCGGCGTCTCGAGTTCCGACACCTTCGACGCCGCCGCGAGGATCTGCGCCTTCTCGGACGCGCCGGTGAGGGCCGCTTCGACCCCGGGCGCGCGCAGCGGCGTGCCGCCCATGTTCGTGAGCCCGATCGCGGCGCCCGCGATGCCGGACTCGGTCCAGTTCACGACCGCGGCCACGCCGACGATCGCCCAGTCCTGCGCGCGGCGCTGGAACTTCCGGTAGGCGCTGCCCCAGCCCTCCCGCTTCGGCACGCGGACGCCCGTCACGATCTCCCCATCGGCCGCGGCCGACATGAACGGACCGACGAAGAAGTCCGACGCCGCCACCGAGCGCGTGCCGCCGCGCCCCGCGAGCGTGACCTCGGCATCGAGCGCGAGCAGCGCCGCCGGCAGGTCGGAGGCCGGATCCGCGTGCGCCACGGAACCGCCGAGCGTGCCGCGGTGCCGCACCTGGGGATCGCCGATCCCCTCCGCCACCTTCGCGAGGAGGCCGCTGCCGCCCGTGAGTTCGGACGCGCCGGCCACCTCGTGGTGCGTCGTCAGCGCGCCGATGACGACGGAGTCGCCATCCGCGTGCACGCCGCGCAGTTCGTCGAGGCCGCCGATATCGACCAGCAGGGAGGGCCGCGCGAGTCGCAGCCGCATGAGCGGGAGCAGCGAATGTCCGCCGGCCAGCGGCCGCGCGTCCTCGCCACCCTCGGCGAGCAGGCTCAGCGCCTCATCGAGAGACGACGCGCGCTCGTAATCGAAAGACGCGGGAATCATGCCTCACCTCCCTGGGCCGCTTGAATCGCTCGCCAGACCCGCTCCGGACTCGCCGGCATCGGGACGTCCGTCACGCCGAGGTGCGAGAGCGCGTCCACGATCGCGTTGATCACCGCCGGCGCCGACCCGATCGTGCCCGCCTCGCCGATCCCCTTCACCCCCATGGGGTTCGAGGTGCTCGGCGTCACCGTTCGATCCGTCTCGAAGGACGGGAACTCCGCCGCGGACGGCACGAGGTAGTTCACCATCGACGAGGTCTCCAGCGTCCCGTCCTCCGCGTACGTCGCCTCCTCGTACAGCGCCGCCGCGATCCCCTGCGCCACGCCGCCGTGCACCTGCCCGTCCACGATGACGGGGTTGATCACGGGCCCACAGTCGTCCACCGCGATGTAGCGGACGAGGTCCACGGCGCCCGTCTCCGTGTCCACCTCGACCACGGCCACATGCGTGCCGAAGGGGAAGGTGAAGTTCGGCGGATCGTACACGCAGCTCGCCTCGAGCCCGGGCTCGGAATCCTCCGGCAGGCTGTGGGCCGTCCACGCCGCGAAGGCGAGTTCCGGCATCGACTTCGTGCGGTCCGGGACCCCCTTCACCGAGAAGGTCCCCGCCTCGTATTCGAGGTCCTCGGGCGCCACTTCGAGCAGGTGCGCCGCGAGCCCCCTCGCCTTGTCGACCACGCGGTCGCACGCGTTGTGCACCGCGACCCCGGCCACGGCGAGGCTGCGGCTTCCGTAGGTGTTCATCCCGTGCGGCGCCACGTGCGTGTCCCCGTGGAGGACCGTGACGTCCTCGTACGGAATCCCGAGCGCGTCCGCCGCGATCTGCGACCAGGAGGTCACGTGCCCCTGCCCGTGCGGCGAGCTGCCCGTCACGACTTCGGCCTTTCCGGTCGGCAGCATGCGCACCGTGGCCGCGTCCCAGCCGCCGGCGGCGTACTTGAGCGAGGCGAGCACCTGCGAGGGCGCGAGCCCGCAGATCTCCACGTACGAGGAGAACCCGACCCCGATCTGCTTGCCGCCGCCTCCTTCCCTGCGCTCCGCCTGGTCGCTCCGGAACCCGTCGTAGTCCAGCAGTTCCAGCGCCCGGTCGAGCGCGGGCTCGTAATCGGCCGAGTCGAAGGCGAGCCCGCCCGGGCTCTGCACCATGTCGCCGGCCGGGAGGAAGTTGCGGCGCCGGATCTCGGCCGCGTCCACGCCTACCTCGCGCGCGAGCGCGTCGATCGCCCGCTCGATGGCGTACGTGGCCTCGGGCCGGCCGGCGCCCCGGTAGGCGTCCGTCGGGGTCGTGTTCGTGAACACGCCCGTGCACTCGAAGTGGTACGCCTCCCCGCCGTAGCAGCCGCAGTAGAGGAAGGCGCCCAGGAGCGGGACCCCCGGCGCCACGAGCTGGAGGTAGGCGCCCATGGCCGCGACGATGTTCACGCGGTACCCGAGGATGTCTCCATCGGAGGTTGCCGCGATCTCGATCTGCTGGACCTGGTCCCGGCCGTGGATCGTGGCGAGGTAGCCCTCGCTCCGGCCGGCGACCCACTTGACCGGCTTCCCCAGGCGGCGCGCGAGGGCGATGCAGAGCGCCTCTTCCGCGTAGACGTTGAGCTTGGACCCGAAGCCGCCGCCCACGTCGGAGGGCGCGATGACCCGGATCTGGCCCTCGGGGATGCCGAGGGTGAGCGCGAACAGGACTTTCGCCACGTGCGGAATCTGCGTCGTCGACCACACGGTGAAATCGCCCGTCGAGGGGACGGACTGCGCGACGACGGCGCGCGGCTCCATCGCGTTCGGGATCAGCCGCGGCTGCGTGTAGCGCTCCTTGACCACGACGTCCGCCTTCGCGAAGGCCGCGTCCACCTCGCCGTTGGTCAGCGCCCACGTGTAGCTCTTGTTATCGTCGAACGACTCGTGCACGCGCGGCGCGTCGTCGGCCAGCGCCGCCTCCACGTCCACGACGGCCTCCAGCACCTCGTAGTCGACCTCCACAAGTTCCGCCGCGTCGAGCGCCGCGTTGCGGCTCGTCGCGACCACGACCGCCACCGCGTCGCCCACGTAGCGCGCCACATCCTGCGCCACCGGCCAGTGGTCGGGGATCTTGATGTCGTCGGTCACGGGCCACGCCATGGGGAGTCCCGCGGCCCATTCATCGGCGAGGTCGGCCCCGCTGTACGCGGCCACCACGCCTTCGGCGGTTTCGGCGGCGGAAACGTCCACCGAGTTGATGCGCGCCGATCCGTGCGGGCTGCGCACGAGCGCCGCGTGAAGCATGCCGGGCAGCGTGAGGCCTTCCAGGAACGTGCCCTGCCCTGTGAGAAGCTTGGGATCCTCTTTCCTCGGGACCCCGCCGCCAACGTATTTCTCAGCCGTCGCCATGTTCTCTCTCCTCTTCGTCTAAGAGCCCATGTCGTCGGCGGCCGCGAGCACCGCCTTGACGATGTTGTGGTAGCCCGTGCACCGGCAGAGGTTGCCCTCCAGCGCGAGCCGGACTTCGTCCTCCGTGGGCGCGGGGTTCTCATCCAGGTATCCCACCGCGGCCATCATCATCCCCGGCGTGCAGAACCCGCACTGCAGGCCGTGGTTTTCGTGGAACGCCTTCTGCACCGGGTGCCAGTCACCGTTCGACGCGAGCCCCTCGACCGTCGTCACGTCCGCGCCATCCGCCTGGACGGCGAGCACGGTACACGACTTCACCGACTGACCGTTCATCAGAATCGTGCAGGCGCCGCACGAGGACGTGTCGCAGCCCACGTTGGTGCCGGTCAGCTCGAGTTGTTCGCGGATGAAATGAACGAGGAGGGTGCGGGGTTCGACGTCCGCCTCGTGCCGAACCCCGTTCACGGTCATGGAGATGCGCTTCATGCGGCCACTCCTGATCCTGTGCCGGCGGGAGCGCCGGCGGAGCTCCCGGAACGGGACTCATCCGGCCGCCCGTCGGCCGGGGGGATTCAGTCTAGAACGGGTTGCGGGGAGGGTGCAAGCTGACCTCGCGGACATCGGGCGATCTCAGCGGGCATCCCCGGGGATGGAGTCGAGCAGTGCGTCGATCATGGCGCTCATCGTGTCGTGGTTGGATGCCGCTCCCTCCACCTCCAGGCGCCATTTTGCGCGGCCGCGAGTCCCATCCTCGACCGCGATCACGAAGCGCGTCACCCCGTCCGTGCTCACGCCGATTCCGAGTCTGCGGAGCGCGCGGCGCGTCCACTCCGCGACCAACCCGGAGCCCTCAACGCGCACCCCAACCCGCTCCGGACCGGCCATCCTGAAAGCGCCTTCCCACGGATCGAACTCGACACCCTCTCGGTGGAACACGTGCGCCAGCGAGCCTGAGAGCACGAGATCTTCGGGCGTCCCCACCTCGAGGTTCCCGTTCGAGTCCATGAGCCAGATCCGGTCCGCCGTGCGGAGTGCGAGGTCAAGGTCGTGCGTGGACAAGAGGAGCGCGCGGCCTTCCGCCCGCGTGAGATCCCGCAGCATGATCATGAGGTCGATGCGAGTCGGCAGGTCGAGGAAGGCGGTGACCTCGTCAAGGACGAGCGCGCGGGGCTGCTGGGCGAGCGCCCGGGCGATCATGACCCGCTGCCGCTCTCCGTCGCTCAACTCCGCCACTTGGCGAGCCGCGAACGGCTGCGAACCGGTGGCGCGGAGCGCCTGATCCACCGCGTCGTGATCTTCTGCGCCAAACCGACCCCACCAACCGGTGTGAGGCTGACGGCCCAACTCGACCAGAGCACGCCCGGTGAGCCCCCACACGTTTACCGACGGAGTGAGCACCACGCCGATCACGCGCGCGCGACGCCCCGGCTCCATGGCGTCGATCGCCTCTCCGTCGAGTAGCGCCGTCCCGCCCAGCGGGGGCGTGAGGCCGCACACCGTGCGCATGAGCGTGGACTTTCCAGCCCCATTGGGCCCGAGCAAGACGGTGAACTCGCCTGCGCGCAACGTCGCGCTGAGCCCGGCCGAGACCTGTCTGGACCTGCGTCCGGAGCGATACCCGGTGGCGAGATCATCGAGCGCCAGGACCGTCATCGTCAGTTCTCAAAGCGACGCACGCCGGCACGTCGCAGGAGAAGCACCAGTACCACCGGGGCCCCGATCAACCCCATGACCGCATTCATGTGGAGGACGTGCCGGCTCCACGGCAAGTGGGTGATGAGATCCGCCAAGGCGGCCAGCGCGGCACCCGTGACGGCGGCCGCCGGAACCAGGGCTCGGTGGTCCGCCGTCCCGAACAGCGCGCGTGCCAGATGGGGCGCCAACAGTCCGAGGAAGGCGATCGGCCCGCAGAACGCCGTTACGACGCCGGCCAGGAGCGCGGCGGCGGCGAGGGCCTGGATGCGGGCCCGCTTGACCCGGAGCCCCAAAGTCCGCGCGTAGTCGTCGCCCAGCATCAGGGAGTTGAGGGACTTGGTCCGACCCAGGGCTGCAACCAACCCAACCAGGGTGAGCGCACCCATGATCGACCACTGCGACCACGAGACGGTCGTGAACGTGCCGTCGTTCCAGGAGGCAAACGCACGAGCCTGGGCTTCGGTGGTGAAGTGAAGGACGACGCTGATCAGCCCCTCGGCGGTCTGGCCGAGCATGAGTCCGCTAAGTAGCAGCGTCACGGGCCCCACACGGGGAGCGAGCGCCATCAGGATCAACGTCATGACCAGCGCGCCTGTCGCCGCCGCGACGACCAGGCTGAGGTTGGACAGGACGCCAAGGCTCGCGAGCACGGTCTGGCCTGCGGCGGCTGACGTTACAACGAGCACGGCTACGCCCAGCCGGGCGCTGTGCACGAGTCCCAGGAACCATGCATCGGCGAGGGGATTGCGGAAGGTCGTCTGGAGCAACATTCCGCAGACCCCCAGCGAAGCGCCGGCCACGATGGCGGTGAGCATGCGCGGCACTCGGAATTCCAGGAGAATCCGTCCCAACACGGCATCGCTCTCGGTGCCCGCGAGGAGTCCGAGGACCTCGCCCGGCGGGATCCACACCGCCCCCAGTGTCAGCTCCAGGCCCACCAGAATCAGCAACGCCGCTCCCAGAAGCAGCCAGAGCACCAATCGCCTGCCGGGGGACCCCCTGACGCCGGACCGGGCGGCCGACCCTCGGCGAGCGGCTTCAGCGACTTGATGCATCGGTCACCTGCAGACCCGCGAGGGAGCGGTAGAAGGTCATGTCGCCAGGCGGGAGCAGCCCGGGATGGATCATGCGAACGTGATCGGCCAGCTCGAAGTGCGGAGAGATCAGGCTATAGTCCCACCAAGGGTTGGGACCCGTCGGCCAATTGATGTTGGCCACCCAGACCCGGCCATTTCGAACGGCCGGGATATAGTCGTAGCGCGGGTCCAGAACCGTCGTCTCGAAGATGCGCGAGCCGAAGGAAGTGTTTGGACCGACGATCCATAGCTCGGCCTCGCGGGCCCTGGCGAGCGCATCCTCGAAGTGCGTGTAGCGCCCGCTATCCGTCTCGACGTCATCTTCCCAGAGGTAACGCCCTCCCGCGTCTTCGATCATGCGCGTGTGCACATTCCTTCCCCCGTACATCCGCCAGCCGTCATCTTCGGGTGCGCCGACGAGCACGCGGGGTCGCTCCGCAACGGCGGCCACGCGGGCCCGCAGGGCATTGTACCGGACCTCCATCTCACCGAAGGCCGACTCAGCTTCGGCCTCCTGATTGAAGAAGAGGGCGAAGAACTTGATCCACTCGCTGCGGGCCAACGGCGTGGGCTCCAGGTGCTCGGCCATCTCGACGAGAGGAACACCCATGAGCGAGAACGACTCGTTGAGCCGGGTCAGCGCCGCGTGATAGTGCCAGTTGAAGTGCGCTTCGCTGCGGCGGTT
>NZ_CANPWG010000061.1 GCF_947581915.1 Candidatus Palauibacter scopulicola | reverse complement strand
CGAGGTAGCGCCCTTCGATCACCCCATCGTCGATCATGCCGAAGCCCGCTTCGGCGACGGGGTCGACCCCCACGATCTGCGCCGGGCGCGCCCCGGCCGCCGAACTCGCCAGCCCGTTGATGCCGAGCCTGGCGGACGTGGACACGACATGCGGCGCGATCTCCGGAGAGGCCAGCGCCTGCTGCGCGGCGCGGAGGACGTCCGTCGTCAGCCGGTTGTCGATCTGACGGCGCAGCCGGTACTCGGGCCGCTCGACGGTCACGTGTCCGCTCCCCATGCGCACACCGGAATCGACCCACTGCTCGTGGCTGCCGTCGTCGATCGTCATCGACCAGACCAGGAATGCGCCGCCCACGATCATCGCCGAGGCGGTCAGCACCGTGCGGCGCAGATGACGGCGCAGGTTCCTCAGGGCGAGCCGGACCAGGACGCGCGGGAGCACGGCTACAGGCCCGACAGAGTGTCGGCAGGCGGCACCCGCGCCGCACGGATTGCCGGGTAGAGGGCGGAGACGAGTGCCGTGACGATCAGGCCGATGGTCGCCCAGGTCCATGCCGGCACGTTGGTCCCCACGCGGAGACTCGGCGTCAGCAGGACGCCCTCCACGGTGAGGCTTCCGTAGAGCCATGAGAGGTCGGGCGGCGCCGTGGAGAACCAGACCAGCAGCGGCACCGTGACGACGGTCCCGAGGGCCAGCCCCATGACGCCGGTCGCGACCGCCTCGGACAGCACCGTGCCGACCACGGACCGCGGCGATGCACCCAGCGCCAGCATGACGGCGAACTCGCGGCGGCGTTCGAAGGTGGCCATCAGCGTCGTGTTGGCGATCCCGAAGCTGGCGACCGAGTAAATGAGGACGATGAAGATCCAGTACGTCGCATCGGCGAGCGCGACATACTGGGCAAGCACGGGATTGAGTTCCGTCCATGACGCGACCGACATCGCCCGTTCCGGGGCCCCAAGGGCGGCTGCGAGGCGGGCCGCGGTCAGGTCGGCCTGCGACGGATCGTCAGTGCTGACCGCGATTTCGTGGACCCGATCCGGATCGAGGACCACGAGCGTCTGGAGGTCTGCGACCGGCATGACCATGGTGCTGGCATCGAACTCGAGCAGGCCGGTCCGAAAGATGCCGGTGACCGTGTACAGGTCGTTGCCCATCGAGCCGTCCGCCGCCGAGGCCACGACGATGAGTTCGTCGCCGACGCTCAGCTCGAGCTGCCGCGCCATCTCGTCTCCCACCACGGCTTCGTAGCGGCCGGTGGCAGGCAGGCGGCCCGCTGCCAGGGGATCCAGAAAACGGGTCAGCGCCACCTCGCGCTCGGGGTCGACGCCGAGCAGCACGCCGGCCAGTGTCGCTTCGCCGGAGCTCACGAGCCCGCTCGCGTACACGCGCGGGGCGGCCGCCACAACCGATGGATCGGCCTCGATGGTGCGCAGGATCTCCCCGACGTCGTCACCCTCGCGGCCGCCGATGGTCTCGTACAGGCTGCGCTCGGGCCGGTAGTCGGCATCGTGGATCTCGATCGGTCCACTGACGAGCGACGTGGCGTTCTCGACGAGTCCCGTCGAGACCCCCTCGGCCCATCCGACCATGAACACCACGGCGAAGTAGCCGACCCCGAGGCCGAGCGCGGTGAGAACTGTTCGCTTCCGGTTGCGACCGAGGGTGCGCCACCCGATTCGCCACAACCGGCCCGTCACGCGTCGCTACCCCCCGCGCTGCAGGGTCCGGAGCGAGAAGAAGGATGGATCGACGTCGATGTCGAACTCGAGCTCCTCGTAGCGGATCGTCGTGCGTTCGTCCGGCTTGTCCGCCGGGTGCATGTTCATGACCCTGGGAACGATCCGCCCGCTGAACTCGGCGTAGTCGCCGTGCTCTATGGTTCTGGCCAGCTCGCCGTCCTCGTCGAAGAACTCCGCCCGGACCGGCATGTCGTCGGCCTGCCGGATCCGGTAGTCGATGTGCCCCCAGACGACGGGCACCTCCGGCTTGGGGGTCAGGCGAAAGTCCCAGACAGCCACGCCGTCCGCATCCTCTCCGTCGAACACGAGTTCGATGTCGTAGTCCTCGACGAGCCTGCTGTCCTTGACCAGGTCGTCGTTCGTGAAGTGCGATCCCATCCACGATCCGCCCATCATCGAGGCGGGAACCTTGATCGTCCGATCGACCTTGGGGAGGTAGTTCCAGATGTCCTCGGCGGCCTTCAGAGTCGCCGTTCCGGCCTCCCTCCGCGGCGCCTGCAGGCGGACGAGCGAATAGTCCGTGCCGAGCGACCAGATCTCCATCGTCATCCGCCGCTCCCAGTGCTCGGTCACGATCTCCATCGTCGCGACGCCCCGGCTGGACTCGCCGCGCTGCAGCCGGTCCACCCGATCGATGATGGCGATCGGGTCCACCTGGGCCCGGGCCGGCGCCGCGACGGCCAGCTGCAGGATCGTGCCCGCAAGCGCGAGCCACATCGCCCCGCCACGCCTGCGCGGCCCAGGGAGTCCCTGGCGTGTTCCTGGCATGTGAGTGCGCCGAGCGTTACGAGCGGCTGTTGCTGTCCGCCGCGGTCATGCCGTCGGGGAAGATCTCGTTCCACGCCGTCAGGAAGCGGTTCATCTCGTCTTCCGTCCCCACGGAGACGCGCAGCCAGTCGAGCATGGGCGGGAAGTCGCGCCCGACGGCCACCTCGCGCTTGCGGAACTCGGCCCTGACCTCGGCCGTCGGACGTCCCGTGCGGACCATGAAGAAGTTGGTCTCCGACGGGAGCACCTCGAAGCCCTGGCCCCTGAGGACGTCGGCGGTCTGGTCGCGGAGCGTGTTCGAGGTCTCCTTGATCCAGGCCTCGTACTCCTTGTCCTCGAGCGCGGCGACGCCGCCCCACTTCACGAGCGCGTTCACGCTGCCCGTCGCGTAGTCCCGCATCTCGTCGATCATGTCGGGCGTCGCGACCCCGTAGCCGAGGCGCATGCCCGCCAGCCCGTAGATCTTCGAGAAGGTGCGCGTCACGAGCACCTTGCGGCCCTCCTTGATGTAGGGGATGGCCGTCTCGTAGCGCGGGTCCTCGATGAAGTGGTGGTACGCCTCGTCGATGAGGACGGGGATGTCCTCCGGAATCCCGTCCAGCAGGCGCCGGATGTCGTCCCCCGGCACGATGACGCCGGTGGGGTTGTTCGGATTGCAGATGTAGACCATGCCCACATCGCGGTAGTTGCGGTTCGTGACCTCGATGAGATCGTCGATGTCCTGCGTGTAGTCGGGCAGGAGCGGGCGCTCGATCACATCCGCGTCGATCCCGGAGGCGACGCGATAGACGGTGAGGTAGGTGGGCGTCACGCCGACGACCTTCTCCTCGTGGCGCAGGAAGGCGAGGCCCGCCACGCGCAGCGTCTCGCCGGAGCCCGCGTTGATCATCACGTGATCGGTGGGGACCCCGTGCGAGTCCGCGATCTTCTCGAGGATGTCGCCGTCGGGATAGCCGTACCGGTTCGAGTACTTCCAGGCCCCCTTCATTGCCTCCAGCATCTTCTCCGAGGGCCCATACGGGTTCTCGTTGGAGGAGAGCTTGGCGAGATCGTCGTAGGGGTCGAGCGGCTCGACGCCCTTCGGGGGCGGCCTGAGTCCGGCGCCGATGACCGCGGTCGGGTTCAGGCCCGCGACGCCCAGGGCCGCGGCGGCGCCGCCCACGAAGTGTCGGCGTGAGAACGTGTGCTGGGAATCCATCGCTTCCTCCATGCTCCCTCAAGTCCCTGTCGCCCGGCCGTCGTCCGCGAACCGGGGGTGCGGCCCGAACAAAACGATGCACTGATACTCTGCGGCGCGAGGCGTGGCCCGCGCAACGGTAACCGTGTATCCTCCGCCCGAATGGCCCCTCACGAGACCACCCCCGATGACGGCATTCCCCCCATCGTCCCGGACGCGATGGCCATCCGCGTCCGTCCGGAGTACGTGGCCGAGCACTCGGACCCGGCAGTTTGGCGCTACGTCTTCGTGTACCACATCACGATCGAGAATGTGGGAACGGAGACGGCGCAACTCTTCTGGCGCCACTGGCTCATCCACGATCTCGTGGCCGGCGACCACGAGGTGGAGGGGGAGGGCGTCGTCGGGCAGTCTCCGGTGCTGAAACCGGGGGATTCGCACCGCTACAACAGCTTCTGCATCCTGCGAGGTCCGACGGGCCACATGGAGGGGTTCTACCACTTCCGGCGCCGCGACGGGTCCGTCTTCCGCGCCCCGATCCCGCGCTTCCACTTCCACGCGCCGCCCGAAGCCGTGGGCACGCTGTTCAGCTAGCCGAAAGGACTCGAGACGCATGGCAGAACCGCTGCACCGAGTGCTCTGGGCCCGCAACGCCGGCCTCGCCGAGGCCTGCCTGCGCTCCCCGTTCGTGCGCGGCCTCGGCGACGGATCTCTGGATCAGGAGGAGTTCCGGCGATACGTGGCCCAGGACGCCTTCTTCCTGCGGGCCTTCTTCAGCGCCTACGCGCTGGTCGCCGCGCGCACCGCCGACCGGATGAAGGTCGCGAACAACCTGGTCTTTCTGATGGCGGGAGTCCTTAAGGAACTCGAACTTCATCGCCACTACGCCGAGATGCTCCGAATCGATCTCGAGTCCGTCACGCCCAACGCCGCCGCGAAGGACTACACGGATTTCCTCGCGGAGACGGCCTGGAACGCGGATGCGGGCGAGACTCTGGCCGCGATGACGCCCTGCATGCGGTTGTACGCCTGGCTTGGGCAGCAGTTGCGTGCGACCGACTACGGGGAGAGCCCGTACACGGAGTGGATCGACACGTACGGCGCCCCGGAGTTCGAACGCCTCGCCCGGGACCTCGAAGTGTTGCTCGACGACCTGGCCGCCGACATGCCGGAGCGGGCGGCGGAGGTCTACGCCGAGGCCATGCGCTACGAACTCGCCTTCTTCGAGGCGTTCGGGGGATAGCCGCAAGAGCGAGCGGCGGGTTGCCGGCCGCGCGAGGGCCTAGCTAGTTCT
The DNA here is from genome assembly GCF_947581915.1 of Candidatus Palauibacter scopulicola. NCBI lineage: Bacteria > Pseudomonadati > Gemmatimonadota > Gemmatimonadia > Candidatus Palauibacterales > Candidatus Palauibacteraceae > Candidatus Palauibacter > Candidatus Palauibacter scopulicola. The sequence continues at coordinate 45 of NZ_CANPWG010000061.1, read as the reverse complement.
CGTCCGCAAACTCGCAAGTTGTTGATGTATTGTTAGATGTATCAC